>JBCCTG010000017.1:0-14759 GCA_039198735.1 Pseudomonadota bacterium
CGAAGCCTCACCTTGCTCAAGGTCCCACGCGCGGAAGAAAAACGCCCGCTCATCAGTCACCGAATTGGAGAGGTCAGCCTGGCCGAACCCATGCCAATGGGCAGCGGTGAGCCCTGTTTCTTCTCGAAGTTCTCTCTGAGCCGAAACGATGGGATCTTCCGTTTTCGGGCCACCGCCTTCAGGCAGCTCCCAAGTCTCCCGGCCCAGGGGAAAGCGGAACTGACCCACCATGGGCACCGTGCCGTCGGCGAAGAGCGGTAGGACGCCGATGGCATAGTTTGCAAAACTCACCGTGCCGTAGATGCCCTCTGCCCCATCGGGACGCAGGACATCATGGTGGCGGAGGGTGATCCAAGGGTTTTTGTAAGCGTCGCGGACAGTGTTGATCGTCCAGGGTCCGTGCTTTGTCACGTGGGGGCGGTCCTCCTCTGTCGGCTTTAGAGACTTAGCAAAGGCTGGGTAGGACCAGCAAACCTGTCAGCCCTACCGCGGAACTTCAAGAAAACCGCGGGGTATGGCCATCGGTATGACGCTACCAAGCCAGATCGGCGACACCCACAAAGCGCGCCTCCGATAGAGACTTCACGGGCGGGGAGCGATGAAGGATCAACGTCTCGGCACCGCTTTTTGCGCCTTTGAACACAGCCACATCACCTTGATGAAGGGTATGACGTGGCCCTCCATAGTCCAAAGGGTCCAGAGCGCAGGCTTCGGCCCAGTCTGGGGAAACCCACTCGGTCCCCGCGCCGTGATAGGTGGTGACAAACCTCGTATGGACCTGATCGACATGAAAGCGTCGGCAGCCATCATCCGTAATGGTTTCAAGCCTGACATGAAGAGCCTCTGCACCGCAGCTTCTGCGCATCGGCTCCGCGCTTTGCAAAAGATCATCGAGCAAAAGATGCAAGGCCGCTGGGCAATCGGTTTGGCTTGCCGGATCGCCGCTGTGGACGGTACCTTTCCAGTGAAGGTTGTCTTGGCAACTGGCCGCAGCACAGACAGACAACATATGGGGAAGGCTGCGCCGCCAGATCGCCAAAGCGATCTGCGGGTCAGAGACCTCGTTCAGCACATCGGGCTCGGACCCGATCGCGACAGCAGCGGAGGTGTGATGCACGGCCTTGGCTCGCTGATGGGTCAAGGGCGGGTATGGCGGTCTTGATGGTGGATCCACCAAGCGCCGTGGGCCATGAAAAGGACAAGGCCACCCGATACGGTGAGCGGCACCTCATAGCGCTCCAAGCCTTCGATCATCACGGCCGCAGCCAAAAGGGTGAGACCGAACAGAGTGGCGGCTGCGAAGAAAGCACCTTTGGGCTGCCGAAAGCGCAGGATAACCGTGCCAACCGATAAGGGAAAAGCGCTCACCACAAGAAGCCGGTGCAACCACTCAGCCTCGGCCATCACCGCCAAAAACGGCAGCAACACCGCCGCAGCCGGAAGCAGCAGGCAATGAACCAGGCAGAGGCCAGCAATACCCATGGCAGCACCATCAACCCTAGGGCGCGCACCAACAGGCGTTGCCAGTGATGGACCACCAAGGGGCCCCTGACCTTCTGGAGGGAACGAAGGGCTCATGTGGTCAACAATCCTTGTCTGCACATCGATAATGGCATCTACCCCCGCCCCCGATAAGGCGCGACACCTGGATCTGGCACATAGAGCCCTTGAGGGGCCTCGCCCGTTTGCCAGAAGACATCGATGGGGATGCCGCCGCGCGGGTACCAATAGCCGCAGATCCTGAGCCAGCGAGGCTTCACCGCCGCAATGATCCGCTTGCCAATATCGATGGTGCAGTCCTCGTGAAAGGCGCCGTGGTTGCGGTAGCTGCCCAGCAGCAGTTTGAAGGATTTGGACTCCACCAAAAGCTGATCAGGGGCATAGTCGATGACCAGATGGGCGAAATCCGGCTGGCCGGTGACCGGGCAAATGGAGGTGAATTCCGGTGCCACGAACCGTGCGAGATAAAGCGTCTCCGGGTGGGGGTTCGGAACCGGATCGAGTTGCGCCTCATCGGGGCTTTGCGGTTGTTGACTCGCTTGGCCAAGCTCTTGGCGGCCTTGATAGATATCTTTGCTCATGGCCAGCGCATAGCCGATCCTGAGCAAGACGCCTAACCCATGCGTTTATGATGGATCGTCTAAAAAAGCCGCAACGGTCGCGGGCAGCGTTGTAATCAAGACCTAGGAAGCAGTCTGCTCGTCGTCGCGATGGAAACGATCTTGATCGGCGGGGTCAGAATCAGACGCGATGAAATCCGTCTGCATATCGATGATCGCCGCGTAGAGATTGTTCGGCAAACCTGCCTGAACGTCACGCAATTGTTGCGGCGCAGGTTTGACGTAGGTCTCGATCGTCGCAGTCGGGGCGGCATGCACCCTGTGCGGGCGATAGGGCACGCGGGCAGGCTCTAGAGGCTGCGCAGATGCCGCCGCTTGCGCCATCGGGGTCTCTTCAACACCCAGTTTGAGGGCGATCTTGTTCCTAAACTCCGACACGGTCAGTGCCCGGCCGCCTTCATAGAAAAGCGGTTGATTGGCATGCGCCGCGCGCGGATCGACCCCTGCGGCCACGGCCTCTTCACCGGCGTTCAGCATACGCACCGCGCCGCGCTCGCCTAAGAAATGGGCCATGTACACTTCCGAACCCGACGCTTCCCGGCCTAAAGCCTGGGTCAACCGATCCTTCGCCGCAGCCAAGGTCCGGCCCGCGACCCCTGCGGCCACGGAAGGCTTGAAACGCAGGTTCAAAATCTCGTCACGGCGCTCAGGGTCTTCGACCACGAAGCCCTTCTCACCGCGGGTGATGTCGGCAGCGTAGTCGCCAAGGCCTAAGGCTTCACCATGCTCTTTGACAGCGCCAAGCCAGGTCTGGTCGATGAATTGGAAAAGACCGGAAGCGGATGATGTTTTGGCCTCGGCATCAGGGCGCAGTGAGCTTTCACGCTTGGCCACACCCAGCATCAAATCAAATTCGAGACCTGCGTCGCGAGCTGCGTTGCGGATCGCTTTCGTGACCGAAACGGCTTTATTTTCGGCGGCTTTCACGCCCTGAAGAGCATCGATACTCATTTCGATCCCAAAGCTCCTTGACCGTCGAAAAGATTGGCCAGCTCAACCAGATTGGCCTCTTCACGGCGTCGTTCTAGCGCCTTCGCTTTACGCTGACGTATCGACAGGAAGGTTTCGAAACGCTTCTGATCAGCGAAACGCTCATGCAGCTCTTCGCGCGCTTTATCTTCTTGCTGCGCCAAGTGCTCCGCCACCTGACGGAGGTGTGCGGCATGTTGAAGGGCGCGCCGGGCATAGGGCCCCGCGGAGGTTTGAATGTCCTGTCGATCGGCCACGGAATCGTAGGCTGTTTCGATCGAGCGGAGTGCATCGACTTGATCTTGGAGCGCCTTGTCCTGGGCGAGCCGCAACTCGGCGATCAAGCGGGAGACTTCGTCCGCCCGCTGTTTGAAGGCTTTGAGGATCGCGTCTGGATCCTTCATGATCAGTAAACCATCTGGTTCCCTGAGTCGCCGCCACGCTCAATGATGATGACATTGGCTTCGGCAAGCTCTTTGGCTTTCCTGACCATGGTGGCCTTGGCCGCCTCGACATCGCGCATAAGGACAGGACCAAGAGTGTCCATATTGTCCATGAGGATCGCCCGAGCACGCTCGGAAAGGTTCGAGAGGATCTTGGTCCGCGTATCCGCATCGCAACCCTTGAGGGCGTAAGTGAGGGTGTCGCTCTCGCAAGACCGGATGACCGTGCGCAAGCTGTGGGGATCGAGCTCCATAAGGTCGTCGAAGGTAAACATGAGCTGCTTGATCTGGTAGACCTCTTCCTCGTGATCCTCGCGAAGACCTTGCAAGAGCTGGTCCGAACGTTCCGACTCCGTACGGTTGAAGATTTCCGCCATGTGGCTCAAATTGTTGGTTTCTTGGCTCGACTGGTAGTTGAGCATCAGGTCGCGCTGGAGCATCTCTTCGATATCCGCCAGGACCTCTTTGGTGACCGAGTTCATACTGATCATCCGTTTCATGACGTCGGGCACCATCTTCTCGGGCAAGTTCGAGAGGACGTGGGCCGCCTGGTCGGGATCGATCTTGGAGAGAACCACAGCGATCGTTTGCGGGTGCTCTCCGTTCAAATATTTCGCCAGCATGGCGTTGTCCACCATGCTGATCTTTTCCCAAGTCGTGGAGCCTGCCGGTCCACGGATGTAGTTCATGATATCGACGACACGGTCCGCCGGCAGGAAGCTGCGCAGCATACGTTCCGTCGAATCCGCCGAACCGATGACAGAGCCGCCTTGCGAGAACTGCTCCGTAAACCGCCGGATCAGCTCTTCGAGCACCTCACCCGTGATCGACCCCAGGGTCGCCATCGACCGGGTGATGATCCGAACTTCGCTGTCATCCATCCGTTCAAGGAGGGGCCCCGCTTGATCCTCACCCAATGTCAGGAGCATCACGGCAACCTTTTCAGGGCCGCTGAGGGCATCGACTTCATTTCTGATCTTAACGCTTGGCATGGCTTTCGGTTCCTAAAGGCCCGCGAGTTAGAAGAAGGACATGACCAGGCTCTCCGACAGGAGGCGCCAGCCATCGACGAGGACAAAGAAGATCACTTTCATGGAGAGCGACACGGTCTGCGGCGGCAGCATCATCATGCCCATGGACATGAGGATGGCGGCGACGGCGAGGTCGATCACCAAAAACGGCATCATCAGCAAAAATCCGATCTCAAAAGCACGAGTCAGCTCCGAAATCATGAAAGCAGGGATCAAAGTCGTCAGCTGAGGAAGGTCCGGGGCCTGCATGGCCGCTGGGTTCAACAGTGCGTAGACTTCCTGATCCGTCATCAGATCCGTTGGCAGACCATCATCGGGCTCTTCAGACTTCTGACGCTCGGCAAGGCTCTGAAAGAAAAGAAGATCTTCATCCTCGGTTTGACGCGCCATGAACTCTTGGAGCGGCACCACAGCGCGTTTCATGCCGGTGACAGTATCCACCTGCTCTTCCAGCATCGGCGAGATGCCCTGACGCCAGCTTGCGTCAAAGGTCGGTGCCATGATGAAACCTGTCAGGAACAACGCAAGGGAGATCAGCACGACATTGGGCGGTGCCTGCTGCAATCCGATGGCGGAACGAAGAAGCGAGAACACCACCACGACCCTGATGAACGATGTGGTCATCACAAGGATGCCCGGCGCTAGGCTAAGCACCGTGACCCCTAGGAACAGTTGAACTAACCGTCCGGAGTAGGAAGACCCTTCGTCACCGCCAAGATCAAGCGAAAGTGTTTGTGCCGCCGCTTCGGAGCCTAAAAACAAGGCCCCCATGATCAAAGTGGTCAGGGCTGCGTTTATCGCAAGCCGTGTCATTCGGTTCTTTCGTCAGTGCAGGTTCGCTGCGTTGGTGATGATTTCCGTCAGGGTCACACCGAGACGGTCGTCATCCACGATCACGATCTCGCCTCGGGCCACAGGGCGGTGGTTGATATGAATTTCCACTTGCTCACCCACACGGCGGTCGATTTCGACCACAGCGCCGCGACCAAGTTTCAAGATGTTGCCAATAGGAAGACGTGCACGGCCCAAAACCACTTGCACTTCCACCGGAACCTGACCGAGGGCGGACATGTTGGTGTAGGAACCAAAACCTGCATTGCCTGCGCCGCCGCCGGTGTCCGTATCACCGCCGCCTCCGATCATGGCATCAAGGGTCGCTGCGATCTCAGCTTCGCTCGCACCGCTAGGGCCGCCAGCCTCAAAACCGCCTGTATCGGCTTCTTCAGCATCGCCAAGACCAAAGTCCTCAGCAGGGTTGGACGGACCCGCACCGAAATCTTCTTCGGTTTCGTTAGGGTCATTCGGATCGTTCTGATCGTCAATCATCGGTTCTCTCCACTTCGGACGGCGTGCCCTCGCCGTCCGTCAATCGTTGAAGGGTTTCTGTAAACACATCATCGATCGCACCTGTAAAAGCGTACGGATCGAATGTTACTTTTCCGGTTAACCATGCAACTTCGAGGGGCTCATCGGTTGCGTCTGTTTTCGCTTCGAAAGCGATCCGGTGGGCGGCTGCGTCTTCGTCGGTGGGTAGACGGAGCACAGCACGCAAATGTTCAAGGAATTCAGGGGTTGCACGGATGGTGACCATGTGTTGACCACGGACGGCTTCGATGGCGCGCATGGCGACATTTTCCGCAAGCCGCTTCGCCTCAGGCTCGGACAAGCGCTTGGCAAGTTGGTGAACAAGAGCCAGGAGAAGTCTTGACGTGCGGTTTTCAAGATCAGCCAAAAGCTCTTTTTCTTGCTCTTGAAGCGTCTCGACCGCCGTACGGATGATCTCAACCTGGCCTTCGATGGCAGCTGTGATGGTTTCGCGCTCGGCCTCTTGGCCTTCTTGAAACCCTGCCGCATGCCCTTCTTTGCGGGCCGCGGCCGCGGCCGTGTCCAAAAGCTGGGCGACCTCTTCGGGACCGAGGCGATCGTCGATGATCTCCTCTTCCTCGATCTCGAGATCCGGTTCGGAGAAATCGCGTTTGGGAGCGAAAGCACGAACCTGCATTAGGCTTTGGACTCTTCGTAGATCCAGGTGCGGAGGATCGCGACAACTTCTTCCGGATACTGCTCGGCAATGCGGCCGAGTTTCCGAATGGAGGAGGCGCGGACCTTGCCGTCGACGTCGCGAATTTCGAGCATCTGATCGAGCTCTTCGTTCATCGACTTCTTCGGTAGAGCGGCCGCGCCGCCCATGCCGCCGAGAGCGCCCATGGCACCCTCACCGTCTTCACCTTCAAAGCCAAGCTCATCCAGCGAAAGCTCACCCATCGCCACCGGCTCGCCTTGAGCGTTGAAGCCGCCTGTGGGCATCACACGGGCCAGGACCGGACGGACCACACCGAAGATGATCGCAACACCGATTAAGAGAAGAGCCACCGCCTGGGTGATGGCACTGAAGTTGCGATAGACAACCTCGGTGATGCTGCTCGGCGCAAAGCGCGGCATAGTCTCATCGAGATCGACGAAAGGAAGGTTTTCCACCGTGATGGTGTCACCGCGCTCAGCATTGAAGCCAACAGCAGAGCGGACAAGCCCCGTTAACTTCGCAAGCTCTTCATCGGTACGTGGGCGGAAGGACACATTGCCCTCGGCATCGGTCACCCGAGCGTTGTCAACGAGAACAGAGACAGACAGGCGTTCCACATCACCAGGTTCGATCACCTGCTCGGAGCGAACCGATGAAATCTCATAGTTCACGACCTGCTCAGAACGTTCGGTTTCACTCAAGGCCGAGCCGTCACCATTGTTGCCAACATCCGTTTCAGGAAGGTTTTGCTCCACCGTGACCGGCGCATTCGAAGCGTTTTCGCGGGCCGATTCCGTCTCGTCGATAATCTGACGCGAGCGCAGGGCCGTCTCTTTGGGATCAAAGCGCTCCTCGCGGCGAACCTCACGCTCCGTGCGGAGATCAGCAGCAACACGGACACGCACGCGGCCTGGGCCAAGATGCGGTGTCAGAACACTTTCGGCCGCCCGCGCCAAGCGATCTTCAATATCCGAGCGCAGACCATTGACATTGGCCGCACCCGCCATCGGGCCATTTTCTTCGGCAAAGACAGCACCCATGCGGGCATCGAGCACAGAGACTTTGCCAGGGTTCAAGTTCGGAACCGATGATGCCACGAGATGCCGAATGGCCGCAGCCTGATCATCATCAAGCACCAAAGCACCGCGCATACGGACCACAACGGAAGCTGTGGGTGGAGCGGTTTCCCGGCTGAAAGGATCACGCTGCGCCATGACGAGGTGCACCCGCGTACTTTCAATGGAATCAAGTGTTTGAATGGTTCGAGACAGCTCACCTTCGAGGGCGCGAACCTTGGTCAGGTCTTGCATAAAGGAGGTGAGACCGAGATTGTTTCGGTCATCGAACAGCTCATAGCCGACAGCACCACCCGAGGGCATACCGCGTTCCGCCATCAGCATGCGGAGACGAGGGACACGGCCAGAGGGCGCGTATATCGTGCTCCCATCGCCTGAAACGCGGACGGGAACATCCAGGTTTTCAAGCTCCGTGACGACCGCCCCGGCATCAGCATCACTGAGCCCGGTGTAAAGCACCGTCATCTGAGGTTTGGAGAAAGCGAAGATGATTGCGACCAACGCCGCGATCACCCCTGCACCTATGCCCCCCGCTATCATCAAGCGGTTCGCACCAAGATCTTTGAGTCTTTGAAGTAATATATCCACGCTACCGACGTTCTGCCTAGCCGCAGTTTGTGATTAGGTGCGCAGTTTTAAACTGGCGTCAAAGCAGCCCGTGTACCCCTTTCATCATGGCGGAACACCGCTCACGACAATTGTCTAGAGGTGACATGGAAGACGAAGAGCTCCCAGAGGCAGCGACATCAGCACTGCCCAAGCCCCGAGCGAAAGCCAACTTAGCCAAGTTTGGCCCCGCTGCCTTTGGCTTTCTGATGCTGCTTTCAACCGTCGGTGCCTTTCTCGGTGGCGGCTTCCTGTCCTTAGGACAAGAAGGCATTCAAGAGCTGCTCAGTGCCCGTGATAAGGTGGCGCGCGATCGCTCTATTAATCCTACCCATGAATGGATTGAGATCGAGAAGACGATTTATCAACTAAGTCGGCGTGAAGACAGTCGTCATGTGCTTGCACGTTTCACCATCCGCACACCTCTTGAGCGGGCTGAAGAGGTTAAGCGCCGACTTCCCGAAGTGGAATTCGCGCTTCAAACCTACATTCGTGAACTGGGGCCGCGAGAGCTTCAGGGCGCGATGGGCCTTTATAACCTTAGGCGTGCTTGCCTTTACCGGGCACGGCGCATCCTGGGCCGCGATGCGGTCGACGACATTCTTATCGGCGAATTGCTCGTCGAGTAACCTTACCACACCGCATCAGGACGAACCGATGACGAGGACAGTATGAGACGAACCCAACCCACCGGCGAAGCAAGACGCGTCATGGAACGCCTCGCAAACAGCGGGGTCACCCATGAGCGTCTGCCGATGCTCGATATTGTCTTTGACCGGACGGTGCAGATGCTGACGGAAAGTCTTCTGCATCTGACATCCACCGAAGTTGCGGTGCAGCTTGAAGATATCAATTACGCACGGTTTTCAGACCTGATGGCTGAACCACCGGAGGCCCCGGTGATCGCGATCGTGCGCGCCGTGGCGTGGGATCAATCCTTCCTTCTGATGATCGACGGGAACCTTGTTTTCACCCTGGTGGAAATTCTCCTCGGCGGTGGCCCAGGCGGCGATACAAAAAATCGTGCCGGTCAGCGGCGGCCCACATCGATCGAGCTTCAGCTCACCAACCGTATCTTCAAGCTGATCGCGGAACGCCTGGCTGAGGCTTTCGAGCAGATCGCCGAAGTGGAGTTCCGGGTGGAGCGGCTGGAGATGAACCCGCAATTCGCGGCCATCACACGCACCACAAGCGGCTGTGTTCGCTCGCGTTTTCGCCTCGACATCGCGCGTTCGCGGGGTGAGCTGCAGGTCCTCTTCCCGCAAATGACCCTGGAGCCGGTGAAGGAATCCCTGAGCCAAATGTTCGTGGGCGACCAATTTGGCGGTGATCGCAGTTGGAACCGTCACTTCGAAAAAGCGCTTGTCCGTACAGAGCTTGATTTCGATGCCGTGCTGCACCAGCAATTGGCGACCTTGGCCGAAGTGATGTCGTGGAAGCCGGGTCAAACCATCAAGTTTGAGACGGATACTGAATCCGAGGTGCGCTTCATGCTCGAAGACATGGAATTTTTCCGTGGGCCGATGGGGCGTAAGGGAAGCAAAATCGCCGCGCAGATCGATGAAATCAAAATCGAAGGCGACGAAGAGGAACCGCAACGGTTCATGATGGGGGGACTATGATCCGCCTTGCTCTTATCGGCGCTGTTTCGTCAGCATCCGTTGTCGTCCCGGCTTTGCTCCTCGCAGCGCCGGAGCGTCCGGTGGAAATTGACACCCGCGCGCAGAACAAAAACCAAGAGGTGCGCGAATTTGGCACCCATGATCGTCCATGGGCCTCGGATGTTCTGTCCGATGATTATCGACAATCGTCCGCTGAAGAAGAGATCGAAAAACGTGGTCTCGCCCAATCCCAGCGCGAGATCCAAGAGGCCCTCGAACAAAAAGAGCCCCCCATTCCCGCAGCACGCGTCTCATCCATGGCGGCTGTCACGGAAGTTCTCGCCACCATCAGCGAGGAGCGGGACAAGCTGGCGATCGAATGGTCCAAGCTCGCCGACGGCAAGGCCGAGGTGGCGCTTGCCAACCGTCGGGCTTTGGAAGAAATTGAACGCCTGCAAGATCTTCGTGCTGAGGTTACAGCCCTTCTCGACGAACTTCAGGCTCAGGAAGATGAGAACCTTGCGCGTGTGGTCGACGTCGTCGGCAACATGTCGGCCAAGAACGCGGCGCGCCTCCTTCAAGAAAACGAGGTGCGCTTCATCGTGCTGGTCTTCGACCAACTGGGTGAGCGTGATGCGGCCGATATCCTGAGCCGGATGCAAACCGATAAAGCCAATGATGTCATGGCGATGATGGCTGATCGTGGTCGCCCTGATCAGACGGCAGCGCTTTAAGCGCTGTCCGCGAAAATGCCTTGCGCGTAAGCTTCAAGATCACCCATCATGCGCCGATAAGGCGCTGGCCCCTGGCTGATCCGGCTGACGCCGAGGCGTGCCCATGCCTGGGTGTCCACATGGGGGGTCATCACCATCACATTGAGCGGTAGGCTGATGGCCGAGACCAGGCGTTCAACCAAATGAGGATCCGTCAGGGCCGGGACGAAGAACCCACTCGCCCCCGCCTCACGATAGGCCGCCGCACGTTCGATGGCATCATCGATCAACACCCCATGCTTTGATGGATCGGGTTGTTGCAAAAATAGATCCGTCCTAGCGTTGATGAAAAGGGGCACGCCCATATCCTTGGCCATGGCGCGGAGGGCCTCAATGCGGGCGGATTGTTCCGATACCGAAAACATAACGCCTTGGCCGATGACCTGGTCCTCAAGATTGAGGCCCACCACACCAGCCTCTACAAAAGGGCGAACATTCTGGGCAACACGATCAGGCTGCCGCGCAAAGCCGCTCTCCAAATCCACCGAGAGGGGACAATCCGTGGTCGCCAGGATGCGCTCCACCACGTGCAGAAGATAAGACAGCGCGATCTCTTCGCCATCGTCGAAACCTTGGGCCTTCGCGAGGCTATCGCTACCCGTTGCCAGAGCTTTTGCCCCTGCACGGGCGACGGCCTGCGCACTGCCCGCGTCCCAGACGTTGACGAGCACGAGAGGGTTTTGAGAATTGTGCAGAGCTGCAAAAGCCTCTGCGCGTGCGATGTGTGCTGAGCGATCTGTCATCGGGACCTCCAAAACGATGGAAGCCCCCTAACCGAAAAAATGCCTCGCCGCCGCCGCAAATCGGGCAGCGATCTTCACCTGGTTAACGGCGACCGCCCGTCTCTTGAATCAGCAGACGATCAAGCAGAACGTTCGAGATTTGATTGATATCGAAGGTTGTTTCGAGGTCGGCTTTGATCGCTGACTTGATGATATCAGGTTCGATCGTGTCCGGTTTGATCTCGCCGCGGCGCTCAAGCTCAAACAGTGTCTCAAGAACGGTGGCACGCACTTGCGGTTTGTTGCTCGAAAGAAGCGAGACCTCATCATAGGTCTGCACTTCGAGATTGATCTCTGTCAGGAGGAAATAAGGAACCCGTCCGCCTTCGAACATGGGGATCGTGAATTGTCCCGCTGAGAAAATCACCGATTGCTGCGTCTCGGCGGTCCCCGCTGCACGGGTGCTTGAGCTTTGCTTGATGATCTCACCAAGTGCAAAACCGCCGCCGCCACAAATGGTCGTTGCGGCAAGGAAAACAATTGCTTTTTTCATCCGACTGCCCTCTGCAAGCCCTTAAAAGGGAACGGCAAATTCGTAAAAGCGCTGACCGTATTTCGGCGTGCTCATACGGCTGATCGTTCCCCGCCCACCGTAAGCGATGCGGGCTTCGGCGATTTTGAAATACTCAATCGAGTTCAGCGATGAGATATCTTCAGGCCGAATAACGCCGGCGATGCGCAGTTCACGGAGCTCGCTGTTGACGCGAACTTCCTGACGGCCAGCGATCACGAAATTGCCATTCGGCAAACGATCGGTGACCACGGCGGCAATCCGAAGGCTGATTTCTTCGTTGCGGTTGATTTCGCCCTCGCCGGAGGTGGCGCTTTCCGCCTCCACATCGGCATTGGCGGCGTAACCATCAGGCAATGCGCTCTCCAGCGTATTTTCAAGACCAAAGAGAGCGCCAACACCAAATTCGTTGTCGGTCTCACGGTTTTGCCGCGTTGAATTGCGCAGTCGGGCATTGTCTTCGATATCAATCAAGACAGTGAGGATATCACCAACATTGCGGGCACGCTGGTCACGGAAGAAACTGCGCTTATTGGCTTCCCAAAGCGAGTTTGGAGAGCTCATGCGCGAGCCGGTTTCCGGCATCGGCATGCGCACCAAACGTGCTTCTGCCTGCTCTTCAGGATTGGCGACCTCGGACAATTGAGGGCCGTGACGAAGCTCGGAAAGTGAGCCGCACGCACCAAGAGCGAAGGCTGAACCGAGAAGGATGACTTTCTTAAACACCATGGATCTCCTGGGTTCTACCTAACAACGACCTGGGAGGCGTTGGACACCTCACCGATCACGATATCATCAGCGCCATTGGCCAGAACACGGACAGTGTCACCCATGGCGCCGCCTTCAAGGGCCCGTCCGCGTGCTGAAAGCTCAGGCCACCACTTTGATAAACGATGGTGATGGCCGCATTCTTTTGAAGGACATGGGGCCTGCCCACATCTTCATCACGAATGGGACGACCAGCGGGAAGGGAGCGGCGCGCAGCAGACCCTTCAAGGTCCGCCAATGTCGAGAACGATGCTGCCGGGACTTGGCTCAACGGCAATTGCCGCAGCTCCACATCACTAGCCGTGATGAGATGGTTGCGGCGCAGCGCGGCACTGGCCACCACAACCGGCACAGTAACAGCGGCGCGACCCTTGATGGCCATACGGTTCTGACCATGGCCAATGACCGCATCGAACCGACCAGAACGCGGGTTAAAATTCGTTATCTCAACGGTTTCCACCGCACCGCGCACCTGAGGCATACTGACAAGGCGAATGTCGGCGGCACTGGGAAGAGCGCTCGCATCACGCAAAGCATCAACGATACGAGGGCCCAGCGGCGCAGCCGTAAAGCCGCCCACCAGGACAAAAACAAAGGAGAGAAGAAGGCTACGGATCATCCCGTTACCTCATATTCGCAATGCGCTGCGCCATTTCGTCAGCGGTTTCGATAACCTTGGCGTTCATTTCGTAAGCACGCTGAGCGGAAATCAGGTCAGTGACCTCTTCAACCACATTGACGTTGGAATTTTCGACGTAACCCTGACGGATCAAGCCAACCCCTTCCACATCGGGCAATCCAATAAAGGGCTGACCCGAGGCGAGGGTCTCAAGGAACATATTGTCCCCTTGCGCATCAAGACCGGCTTCGTTGATGAAGGTGGCCAGGGTGATCCGCCCCACGAGCTGGGGCTGATCTTGGTCCGGTGTGAGCGCGAAGACCTCGCCCGAACGGTTGACCTCGATATCGGTCACGTTTTGTGGCAACGCAATGGCAGGCTCCAGTTCGAAACCTTCAGGGGTCACGATCGCGCCTTCGGGAGAAAGCTGAAACGTACCCGTCCGGGTGTAGCTTTGCGTGCCGTCAGGCATCCGAATGACAAAGAAGCCGCGACCCTGAAGGGCAAGATCGAGACGGTTGCCCGTTTGTTGGAGACTGCCTTGTTGTGTGATCCGCGCAACGGCCGCAGGTTTCACACCGAGACCAATCTGCACACCGACAGGAACGATGGTGCCAGCATCCGAGGAGAACGTCCCCTGACGCTGTTGGTTCTGATAAATCAGATCCGAAAACTCCGCGCGCCCTCTTTTGAAGGCTGTGGTGTTGATGTTGGCAATGTTGTTGGAAATGACCTCAACATTGGTTTGTTGGGCCATCATGCCGGTGGCGGCGATCTCAAGAATACGCATTGGTTCTCTCTCTCCCGTCAGCGCTTAGGTGTTGGTGCCGAGGCGCTTGATCGAATCCTTTTTCTGTTCGTGAATATCGTTCGAAGCGCTGGCGACTTGCGTGTAAGCGCGGCTCAATTCGAGGAGCTCAACAATTTCCTGAATCGGATTGATGTTCGAATTCTCAATCGAGAACTGCTCCACCCGTGCATTTTCAACGGCTATCGGCTCCATAGTATCACTGCGGAAACGTCCGTTGGCTTCGCGAACGAGCTGCTGGGGATCGTTGAATTGATAAATGCCCAGCCGAGCGATTTCGATGGGAAGCGGTTCGCCTTGGATTTGGATCGACACACCACCGTCCCGAGCAATCGTCATATTGAGCGCCTCTTCAGGCACGCGGATGCGGTTGCCGCCATCATCGAGTACGGGTGAGCCGTCGACATTGGTCAGCTCGCTGTTGGGCGAAAGCTGAAGACGTCCATCACGGGTATAGCGAAGACCTTGCGATGTTTCATTCGTCGTCGATCGTGCTTCGTTTACGGATTTCCAGACAGGTCCGATTACACAGACGAGCAATCCGCTCGACGTGGCGATCGTTGGTGACGGTTGGCTTTCCGTCGAAACACCGCAAGGTCTTCGCTATACCCGTGATGGACGTCTTCAGC
>JBCCTG010000018.1:0-14741 GCA_039198735.1 Pseudomonadota bacterium
CCGTCAGCCGTGGTGACAAGCTGGCTAATCGATTGCAGCGTTGCTGCGCCTGCCTCGCTTTTTTGATCCACGATTGACCTCCGCATTGCCGCAGTTTCGTATCGAGCATGCCGAAAACTGCAGCAAACACAAGAGCAGCGATTCGGCCGCTGAGACCATTCGTGGGAACGCGGCCCAAAGCTCGCGCGCCATTCGTCCTAACGGGGACAAGTGTTCGTGTCTTCACGCACCGGCACTTCGTGGCTTCAGGGCTCAAGATTCGTGTTTTCACGTTCTGAAAAGTGGAAATTCTTGTGGTTTTTCCGTGGCTTCGGCTTCCTTTAATCCTTTAAACTCTACTAACCTCATTAATCGGCTAGCGCCGGGGTTTTTGGGGCCAAGGTGTATTTTCTGCAGCACCAGAGCGTCAGCGATTCGACCAACGGGTTCAGAATCGCCCAGTCTGGATTCGTGGTTTCAAGGACAAACCTCGCTTTTTGTCCTTAAAGACACGAACACGCTCTCTCAGCTTGAAGGATTGCCAAGAAAACCCAGAAAATCAGGACTTCCCGAAGAAGAGAGAGACCCTGCACTCGGAAATTCTCGTGGTTTCGGGGACAAGTCCCCATAGGCACGAAGGCGAATCGTGGACTCTTAGCGAGACCGCTGCCCCGATGGAGAGCGGATAGCGTAGAGGAGTGCACATATCATGACGGCGCAATTGAGCTTGGTCGATCTCGACAGCCCCCTCCACGGTCATGTGAAGGGCGAGAGATCAGTGATGGCGTTCCCCTTCTTCGCGCTTTCCAAAGGGCGCCGTATGCAGCCCATCACTTACGCTGATGATTACGTCGCGATCGAGGTGCGCCCCTCCCAAACCGGTGTGGCCACCATTTATGACAAAGAGATCCTTCTTTACATCGCAAGCCTGCTCGTCTCCCAGATGAAGCGTCAGGAAACGCCGAGCCAAGAGTATAGCTTCACCGCTCATGATTTTATCCGGGTGATCGGCGCCAACCGCTCGGCCCGTTCTTATCAACGGATCCACGGCGCGCTTGAGCGTTTGCAAGGCACCCAGATCAAAACCAACATCGAAGCTGGCGGTGAGGGGGAGGACGGTTTCTTCTCCTGGGTGACAGAAGCCAAAATGTCGTACACGAAGAGTGCTGACGGAACGAAACGCCTATCGAAAGTGAAGGTGCGCCTTTGCGATTGGCTCTATCGGGCGATCATCAAGGATCAAAAGATCCTCACCTATGATAGCTCCTATTTTCAACTCTCGCCGATTGAGCGACGTCTTTACGAAATCGCGCGGGTGCATTGCGGTCAGCAGCGCTTCTTCCATATCGGCCTTGGTAAACTTCAAAAGAAAGTTGGTTCCGAAGACCGCCCGGCCAAGTTTAAAGCGGCCTTGCGTGAGATCGAGGGTCGGCAGCCTATACCGGAGTATGATCTCACCGTGGTGGATGATCCGAACGCTGACGGCGCTAGACTGATCAAAAGCGCAGGGTTCGGTGCGGCGATTAGCAAGCGCAACCCTATGGTGCTTTTCCGGCCAAAGGGTCGTCCGCGGGCTGAAAACCGCCGGGTGGAGATCGTTGACACCCCCAAAATCGAGCACCGTGCCGAGCCTGCCGATCTGAACGTCAGCTACCATGCGCTGGAGCGAGCAGGGCAGCTTTTTCCCGGTTTTGACAAATACGCCGTGCTCGATGAGTGGAAGCGCTGGGCCGAGGGCAAAGAAGCGCCGCGGCGTCCCGATGCGGCATTCCTCGCCTTTTTCACCACCTATGCGAAAAACAATCCGCTTCCGAACTGATGGGCTTTCGCTTTCTTCATACCGCTGATTGGCAGCTGGGACGACCTTTTGCGTCTTTTGAGCCTGATCTTGCTGCGCGGTTGAAGGAGCAGCGTCTTGATGCGATTGATCGCTTGGCGGATCTGGCGCGCCAGAACGGTGCCCAGCATGTGCTGGTCGCCGGTGATGTTTGGGATCAGGCAACGCCCGCCGATTCGGTGCTGCTTCAGCCGATCGACATCATGGCGAAGGCGGGCGATCTTCACTGGTGGCTCCTGCCCGGCAACCATGATCCGGCGGGGCCAGCATCCTTGTGGGAACGCTTAGCCAAGCATGGCTTGCCCAAGACCATCACGCCGCTGACAAGCCCTGAACCTCAAGAGGTGGATGAGGGGGTGTCGATCCTTCCCGCGCCGTGGTTTTCCAACCGTCCGGGTCGCGATCTCACGGCCGACTTTGATAGGATGGCCACACCGCCGGGGTATCAGCGTATCGGCCTTGCCCATGGCAGTGTTCAGGGCTTCGGCTCCGACCCTGATGCGCAATTCCCCATCGCCCCTGACCGGGCCGAAAGATCGGGGCTTGCTTATCTTGCCCTTGGCGATTGGCACGGCACCAAACGGGTGGCTACGCGAACCTGGTATGCGGGCACGCCGGAGCCGGATCGTTTTCGCAACAATGATGCGGGTCATGCTTTGCTTGTCGATCTTGACCAAGACGAACCTCAAAGGCTTGTGACGAAAGCCTATGCCTGGGACCGTCTTGAGATCAGCCTTGATCGCACGGCGGATGTCGAGGCCATGCTGCGACAAGCTCTTTCCAGTTCTTGGCCGGGACATCGCCGTCTTGTGCAACTGGCTCTTGCCGGTGACGTCACGATGGATGGACGCCGAACGCTTCAGGCCCTCATTGATGCCGAGACGCCGAAGCTTGCTTATCTCGATCTTCGCGACGGGGATCTCGCCATCCGCGCGGACGAGGTGAGCACGGAATTTGCCGATCCTGTCCTGGCCGACACCGCCCAGCGGCTTGCCAGTTTGCAAGGTCCCGATGCTGGCCATGCCCAGGATGCGCTTCTCCTTCTGGACCGTTTTGCGCGGGGATCATGACGCTGCGGTTCGATGCGATACGCTTGCGCCATGTGCGTCGTTTCGGATCCGAAGGGATCGCGCTTGAGGATCTGTCACCGGGCCTCAACGTGCTGAGCGCTGCCAATGAATTCGGTAAGAGCACGATCCTGGCGGCGCTGAAAGTGGCACTTTTTTACAAAGCCACATCAGCCCACAAAGAGGTGCTGGCCCTCAAAAGTGCCGATGGCCATCCGGAGATTGAGGTTGATTTCTCCTCCGGCGGACAAGCCTTCCGCCTTCGGAAAACCTTCCGGCGCGGCCGCGGTGAAAGCAGGCTTCTCACCCGGCCCGACCTTCGAGAAACTGCACGCGAAGCTGAGGCGGAAGCTCAGATGGCGTCTCTTCTGGGGGCGGACAAACCCGAGCAGGGACCAGGCGGGCTTCTTTGGTTGGATCAGGGGGCGGCCCTGACCCATGATTTGGGTAAGCCGCAGCGTGAAACCGTGGCATCGCTCCTTTCCTCCGGTGCCCATGATATCGCTGGCGGCGAGGAGGCGCTCCGCGTCTTATCCCAAGCCGAGAAGGCCCTTTTTGAACTCGAAACGAAAGCCAAGGGGCAGCCCACAGGGCCCCTCAAGGCGGCGTTGGATGAGGTGGAGAGCGCAAAAACCAAACTGCGTACCCTGAACGATGCCGTGACCCATGCCGAGGATGTGAAGACTGCGCTGGACACCGCGCGTCGTCAGGAGGGTGAGCTTAACGATCCGGAGGCTGAGCGATCGGCCCAGGATGAGCTTGCGGCGGCGCGTCAAGCGCTGGCCGAGATGCGCGCGGTGCAAGATCGCCTGCGTCACAATTTGGCTGAGATCAAAGCTTTGGAAGCCCAAAAGGAAGGGGCGGTCGACAAGCTCAACGAGTATGACCACACCGTCGAGCGGTTCAAAACGATGCAGAAAGCTGCCCAAGAGGCCAAGGGTAGGACCGCGGAACTTGAGGCGCAGCTTCAAGCGGCGCAGCAGCGCCGCCATGAGGCAGCGACCGGTATGGCCAAGGCTCGCAAGGCGTTGAAGACAGCGGAAGCAGCCCTGGCCTTGTCCGACCAGTACGCACGTCGTGATCAGGATCAGGAGCGTTCCGTCGCGGCGCAAAACGCTCTCCTCCGTATCCGGACATTGCGCCAGGAACGGGACACGGCCGAAACGCTCCTCCGCTTGGGTCTTATCGACAAGGCCAAGCTTCAAAAGCTTGAGCGCCAGGTGATGGAGGCGCGCGCAGCCCTCATCGCCGGTGCGCCTTTGGTGGAGCTTATGTCGGGGTCCGCCATGCTCGACGGATCGTCTTTGGCGCCTGGCGCACCCCGGCCCGTGACCGCTGATGGCGTGATCGAGGCCGGGGCCACGCGGCTCAAGATCACAGGTCCAGGCCGTGCAGCAGCGGCGGCCCAATTGTCCGAAGCCAATGCGCAGATGGATCATTTCTTAAGCGAGATGAATGTCGCGACGGTTGAAGAGGCCTGGGAAGCGGCTTCCTTACGGGAAGACGCGGCCCGCACGGTGAAAACCATCCGTGCGGATATCGAAGCCCTTGCCCCTGACGGTGTTGCAGCCCTTGAAGACCTGGCCAGGCGCAATCCTCAAGACGGAGAGAAACTTGCTCCCCGGCCTGATGATCCGCGTGCGGTGCTGGCCGTCCAGTGCGCCGAAGCGCAGCGGACCCTGCAAGATGCTGACGCTCAGGCCGCCAACGAAGCCTCTCTTATGGGGCAAGCCGAGGTGGCGCTGGCGCAGCATCAAGGGCTGATCGCCGGGGAGGAGGGCGAGCGCTTGAGGCTCGCAAAAGAGCTCGGCTCGGAAAACGAGCAAGCGCAAGAGCGCCAATCCCTGGCTAAGAAGCTTGAGACAGTCCGTGGGCAGATTGCCCTTCGCCGAGCCGAGATGGCCGAGAGTGAAACGGCGCTTGCTGACCACGAGCGTTTGACCCTGAAGGTGAAACGTCTTGAGGAGGTTGCCGCGAACCGGGAGAGGACGCTGCGCCGTGCGCGGGATGAGCGCATCCGGGCTGAAACCGAGCTGCGGCAGATCTTCGAAGGCGGTGCCGAGGAGAAACGCGATGCCGCCGCTGAGCTTCTGGCCGTGGCTGAAGAGCGGCTCACCCGGTTGGAGCGCCGTCGTCAGGCGCTGCGGCTGCTCGTCAGCACGCTTAAAGCGGTGCAGAGCGAACGTCGCGACAGGCTTCTGGCGCCGCTAACGCGCGAGCTTACACCCCTGGCCAACATGGTTTTCGGCGCAAGCGTTCTTCGTTTCGAAGACGAACTCACCCCCACGGGGCTTGAGCGCTCAGGCGAAGAGCTGAGTGTCGGCGCGCTATCGCAAGGCACCCAGGAGCAGGTGACGATCCTCACTCGCCTCGCCTTCGCCCGGCTTCTGGCCCGGCAGGGTCGGGCCGTCCCCGTCTTTCTCGACGATGCGCTCATTTATGCCGATGACGAACGCACCCGGCGGGTCTTCGATGTCTTGCAGCTTGTGGCCAGCGAAACCCAAGTGGTGGTCTTCACCTGCCATGAGCGACTGTTCGACCATCTCGGCGGTCATCGGCTGGAGCCGCAGCCGTTCGGGGTCAGCGGTTCATCCTAATCGTCCAGGTCGATTGTGCTTCGGCGCCAATGTGGTAACCTTTCCCTAAGGGTATCTGGGATGGCTTTCGAGCATGGCATATGGTGACAGCAGACGGCTAAAGGCCGAGCAGAATTTCGGTTTTTTGAGCGTTTTCGGCCTGGGCGGTGCGGCCTCGGTGGGCATCGGCATTGCGGTGCTTGTGGATCTCTTGCAGCAGCGCGAGGCCTCGGCGCTGTTCGTGATCAACCGGTGGATGCTGGAAGTGACGAGCCTTCTCGGTCTCGAAACGATTCCCCTCTACTGCATCATGCTCATCCTCATGGCCATTGGCGGCATGTCCGTCCTGTTTTTTCAGCCTGTGACCTTCCGAGGTGCTTTCACCCAAGGGTTTGGTGTCCTAGCGGCACTGGTGACGATTGCGCCGTCGGACTTGGGTGTTCCCCTCGATGGGCCCGAGCAAGCGATGTTCGAACTGCGCCCGAGCGAAACGCTTGAGCCGGCAAGCCTCACCATGGCTGCGGTGCAGCGTCGTGACGACACTTACAATTTGCGCATTCAAGTGGTTTTTCCGGAGGGTATGAAGAGCGATTTTCGTACCATGGTTCGCCGCAACCATCTGACGGGCCGTATGCACGACTCGGCCACTGGTCAGACCTATAACCTCTTCCGCAACACCGGCGCGAAGGTGGAGTATGAAGGCGGCGTGATGCGGATCGAAGCGCAAATCCACGGCGATGCCCGCCAGACCCGGCTGCTCGCGCGGATTGAGGCTGATGGTTATGTGATTAATGAATCATCGTTCCAGGCCCGTCAGGGTGCGAACCCCGTTTGGTCGATTACCATGGCTCCGTCGGAACAGCCCCTATTCCTCCAGCGTCTGCGCCATTCCTACACATTTTAGAGCCCTCTGGCCGCGAAAGTGGATCACCGGTTTCGTGTTCGCAAGAGGCCAAAATAAAAACGAAGGGGCGTTGACCTCTTCGATGCTGAGGTCAGTCTCAGGTCAAAAGGAGGCTCACCTTTGTCCAGCTCATCTGTTTTCATCATCGGTGCCGGTGTCGCTGGCCTGGCCTGCGCGCGGGTTCTGAACGACGCCGGTTTGAGTTTTCGCCTTGCTGACAAGGGCCGGGGGCCTGGTGGCCGCTGTTCCTCTCGCCGGGCGCCCTCGGGCCAGTATGACCATGGCGCGAGCTATTTCACCGTGCGCGATCCGCGCTTTGGTGAGCAGGTGCAATCCTGGGCGACCCAAGAGGTGGTGCGCCGCTGGGATGGCCGGTTTTTCCGCGGGGAGAGCCAAGTTGCAGGCGATCCGCGCTTCCTTGGCCATCCTGCGATGAACAGCTTTATCAAAGCCGAAGCGGATGCCCTGGGCGCGCATTTCGGTCTTGAAATCGCCCCGCCGCAGCCGAAAAAAAGCGGCGGCGGGTATGACCTTCTCACCAAAAAAGACGAGCCTGTTGGGGAAGCGGGCCTTGTGGTGATGGCTGTACCCTCACCCCAGGCCGTTATGCTCCTGCCCCAGGGCTCACCCCTCAAAGACAGTGCGGAAAGCGCCATCATGGCGCCCTGTTGGACCTTGATGGTGGAATTTGCTCCCGACGCTATCGCCGCGCCACCCTTCGATGCGCTGCAGCCCCAGGATGGCCCCCTCGACGCGGTCTTTTGGCAGGCCGCCCGGCCAGGGCGGGAGGGCGGCTTGCGCTTTGTGGCCCACGCCACGGTAGGCTGGACGGAGGACCATCTCGAAAACGAAAAGACCGAGGCAGCGAAAGAGCTCTTGGCTGCACTCCAAAGTATCTTGAAAACCAAGGCGCAACCGCAAGCGATAGACGCGCATCGCTGGCGGTATGCCCGCGTGACACAGCCCGCCGCCGGACCTTTCGGTCTCGATGCCGAGCGGGGGCTGGCCACTTGCGGTGATTGGCACATCGGGCCGCGGGTCGAGGACGCTTGGCTATCAGGCTATCAGCTCGGTATTGCGCTTCGTGACGCCATCACCGGTCAAAGCGCCGGAGACTGAGCCGCTCGGATTTTCGCCACCTCTTCCGCGCTGGAGCGGAAGGACGGCACCAAAGGCTCAGGCAGAACCTCTTCAAACGCCTGACCGATGCGCAGCACGCCCGCATCATCCCATTGCGTTCCCATAATGCTCAGGCCCAAAGGCAAACCCCTAACACCGCCCATGGGCAGCGTCAGATGCGGATAGCCTGCGAGCGCGGCCATCCATCCGGCGCCCACCTGGCTTGAATCGATGTCGCCGCGAATGGGATCGATCAAATAGGGCAAGCCATTGCTTGGCGCGATCAGAAACGCAACGTCGTTGTCCGCCAAGAGCTTGTCGATCCCTTGAGGACCCGTGGCGCGCCGCGTCGTTGCCACGGCGTCACGATAGCCTTGGTCATCAAGGTCGGGCATGGCCTCACTGGCGACCAGGATATCCTGACTGAACAGCGCCGTCTCCTGTTGATCGCCTTCGTTGAAGGCGATCACATCGCTGAGGCTGCGCACCGTCACGTCGGGCGCGGCTTCGGCGAGATAGGCGTTGACGGCTGCTTTGAACTCGGCCTTCACGACAAAAAATCCGGGCCCCTCAAGAGGCGGGGTGTCGTAGGTGTGGATATCGACGAGGATCGCGCCGGCGTCTTGCGCGCGTTTGAGGGCCTCTTCGAAGACAGCTTGCTCTTTAGGGTCGGTGGATTGCGCCCAGCGCAGAACGCCGAGGCGGACACCTTCAAGGCTTGCGCCCTCAAGACCTGCCACAAAATCGACCACGCGCTGATCCGCTTCGGCCGTTGCGGGATCGTCAGGATCCGTGCCCGCAATGGCGTTCATGATCATGGCGGCATCGAAAACACGGGTGGTCATCGGGCCGATCGTGTCCTGGGTTAAGGCGACGGGCACCACGTATCGGCGGGACACCATGCCCACCGTGGGCTTGAACCCGACGATGCCGTTGAACGCCGATGGGCACGTGATCGAGCCGTTCGTTTCGGTTCCGAGTGCAGCCCATGCAAGGCCTGCCGCCACCGCTGCGCCACTGCCCGAAGAGGAGCCGCAGGTGTTGCGCGTCAGGTCATGGGGGTTGCGGGTCTGACCACCCAGGGCGGACCAGCCGCTGATCGATTGCAAGGAGCGGAAATTGGCCCATTCGGAGAGGTTGGCTTTCCCAAGGATCACCGCACCTTCAGCCCGCAAACGAGCCACAGCAGGGGCATCGCGTTGCGTTGCGTTGTTGATCAACGCGCGGGAGCCCGCCGTGGTGGGCAGCTCGCGGGTTTCGATGTTGTCTTTGATCAGCACCGGCAAACCGTTCAGAAGGCCGTCTCCATCACTGGCATCGGCGTTGCGGGCAGCATCGAGAGCTTGGGGATTGATCGCCAAAACCGAGCGAAGTTGCGGGCCGTTCGCATCGAGAACCTCGATGCTGTCAAGAAAGGTCTTGGTCGCCTCTTCGGAGGACACACGGCCCTCCATGATGGCCTCTCCAAGGGCGCGGCGGTTAGCCGTGGAGCGGATGGCGTTGCCGATAGCCTCCATCGGTTTATCCAAGCGCTCGTCGCTCGGTGGTTGGGTCGCTGCGTTGCCAACCTCGCTATCGACGTCAGCATTGTTGCAGGCCGCCAAAAGCACAGCCCCCATCAAAAGTCCCCGCATGTTCCGCTGTCTCCAAAACCTATTGACCGGTGAACACAACCTGCTATCGGCCTGAACTTCAAGACGGGTCGTGCGTGAACCGCCGTTGAGAGTGTCTTCCAAATGCCTTGGAAGACCGGGCCGCACGGAAATGAAGGATACGAATGTCCAAGCGGGTTTCTGCCAAGTACAAGATCGATCGCCGCGTCGGTGAGAACATCTGGGGTCGCCCCAAATCACCCATCAATCGCCGCGACTACAAGCCTGGCATGCACGGCCAGCGCCGGGCCGGCAAAGTCTCGGACTTTGGCCAGCAGTTGATGGCGAAGCAAAAGCTCAAAGGCTATTACGGCAACATTTCCGAGAAGCAGTTCGAGAAGATCTACGACGTCGCTGCGCGCCTCAAGGGCAACACCGCCGAGCAGTTGATCGGTCTCCTCGAGAGCCGCCTCGATGCTATCGTCTACCGCGCCAAATTCGTGCCGACGGTTTTCGCGGCCCGCCAGTTCATCAACCACGGTCACGTGATGCTTAACGGTCGTCGCACCAACATTCCCTCGGTGCGCCTGCGCCCTGGCGATGTCGTGGAGATCCGTGAGAAGTCAAAGAACATGGCGCTCGTTTTGGAAGCGTTGCAATTGCCTGAGCGTGACATCCCTGACTATGTCGATGTCGATCCCAAGAAGATGACGGCCACCTATCTGCGCGTGCCGGAATTCTCCGAAGTTCCGTATGCGGCGACTATGGAACCGAACCTCGTGGTCGAATATTACGCCTCTTAAGCCTTGACGTGGTTTAAATGCGGTGATTCACAGCAGTGATGCCGTCTCGCCCTCGTGATTGTCTGGCCGCAACATCGGTCGCCCAAGCTCTCGTCCAATTGGCTGAGGAGCGAGGGCGGTCGCTGACGCCGCTTCAGATTATCAAGCTTGTCTATATAGCCCATGGGTTTTGGCTTGCTCTTAAAGGCGAGCCCCTGGTGCGCGACAGCGCTGAGGCCTGGCCTTACGGCCCTGTTTTTCCCCGGCTTTATAGGGTGCTCTCACCTTGGGGACGTCAGGGCGTACCTGCCGATGCTCTTGCTGCGTTTCAATCTGAGGAGCTGACCGATGAGCATCAGGGGCTGATCACGACGGTTTTGGAGAAATACGGTCATCTCAACGGTCTTGCGCTCTCCCACCTCACCCACAGGGAGGGGACGCCATGGAGCCAAGTTCAAAAAGGCGACTCTTTAGACCGAGCCATTCCCAACCCGATCATCAAAGAGCATTACGCTGCGCTGCTTGAGCCAACGTTATGAGCGGTTCCGACGATGACTTTTGGGATCGGATTCCTGATCCCGATCCAGCATGGGAAGAGGCCCAGGACTGGGCCACCGATGCGCTTGCTCTTAGCGAAGCCCAGAACTTCCCCAACGAAGAAGAGCTCAAAGGCCAGGACCGGGCCAACGCCTTAGCCGTTCGCAAGCACCTCAAAAACGTTTTGATCGCAGCAGTATATCTGGTGCCGACGTTGCTCGCGATTGTTTTGGTAATTTGGCTTTTGCACTTTTTGCTGCCCGAGGAACGGGCCTGGCTCGATGAGGCCCAACTCGCCAAGCTGCAAACGATTTTCAGCTCGGCCTTCGTCGGCTCCATCGTGACAGGACTCGTGCAACGCTACCTCTCTCTGCCCACGGACAATGGCAAACCCCGCCTTTAGGCAGTGTCCAGAACGCCTTTCTCAGCCAGCATCGGCTTCAGCTCGCCCTGCTCGAACATTTCCTTGATGATGTCGCAGCCGCCGACGAACTCGCCTTTGACATAAAGCTGGGGGATGGTGGGCCAGTCGGAGAAGGTTTTGATGCCCTGGCGGATGCCGTCATCGGCCAGCACGTTCATGGAGCCGAACTCCACACCAAGATAGTCCAGGATCTGCACCACGGCGGCGGAGAAGCCGCATTGCGGGAATTGCGGTGTACCTTTCATGAACAGCATCACGTCGTTCTTGTTGATTTCGGTTTTGATGGCAGCTTCAGCAGCGTCGGTCATTTCAGTCTCCGTTTCCTTTGAGCTAGAGAGCGGAGCATGTCCCCGCAAGACCGCGTGCCCATTGTCATTGTTGCTGGCCCCACGGCGTCAGGAAAATCCGCGGCCGCCCTGGCCTTAGCCAAGCATCTGAACGGCGAGATCATTTGCGCCGATTCCATGCAAGTTTACAGCGATCTGCATCTTTTGAGCGCCCGTCCAAGCGCCCGTGACGAAGCGCAAGCACCGCATCATCTCTATGGCCATGTGGACGGGAGCGAGAGGTATTCTGCGGGCCGTTTCGCCCGCGAAGCGAGCGCTGTGGTGGGTGAGGTCCGCAAGCGGGGAAGGGTGCCGATCCTGTGCGGCGGCACGGGCCTTTATCTTGCGGCCATGACCGAGGGGCTCTCTCCCATCCCTGACATCCCGCCGGAGGTGATGGATGATCTGAACCGCGTTTGGAATGGTGACGCGGAGGCCTTTCGCGACCATCTCTTGACCCTCGACCCGGAGATGGAGCGGCTTGAGCCGCAGGATCAGCAGCGCCATGTCCGCGCCGCGGCGGTCTATGAGGTCACAGGCCAACCCCTTTCTTATTGGCAGACCGTCGCGCCTATAAGGCTGACGCCCGGTCCCTTCCTTCCCGTGGTCTTGAGCCCTGATCGGGCGCAGCTTTATGCCCGGTGCGAGGCGCGGTTCGACAGGATGATCGAGGCGGGCGCCCTAGCCGAAGTCGAGACGCTGAAGGCGCGCGGGCTGTCTGATCAGCTCCCTGTGATGAAGGCCCTCGGGGTGCCGGAACTTCTCGCCCATCTCGCTGGCATGTGCAGTTGGGACGATACTGTCACCAGCGCAAAGCAAGAGACCCGGCGCTTCGCCAAGCGGCAGCTGACATGGTTTCGCAACCAAACCGATTGGAAGACTTTTGAGGCGCCGGCTGAATTGATCGGCTATGTGGCCAGCACGATTGGGCGTTTGTAACTGTCTTCGTTAGCAAGCGAAAAAGATCAAACACCGACCAGTGGAGGTTTCCCATGCTCATCGCATCCCTTCTTGCTCTCGCGCTTGCCCAGGAACTCGGTCCGGAGGTGGGCACGACCATCCCCGAGGTGGATCGCTTCGCGGCTGTGATGGGCGATGATGGCGCGACGATTGTCTTTGTGCGTTCGGTGGATTGGTGCCCGTTCTGCAAAGCCCAGGTGGTCTCCCTCGATGAGGCCGCCGATGAGTTCGAGCGCGAGGGGCGTCCTTTGGTGTTCGTGAGTTATGACAGCCAAGCCACCCAAGCGGCGTTCGCCGAAGCCGAAGAGCTTGAGAGCGTCTTCATCGCCGATGAAGGCTCGGAAATGATCGAGGCTTTCGGTCTTCTCAATGAGCAATATGCACCGGGTAGCCGTGTCTACGGTGTTCCGCACCCGGCCATTTTCATCGTGGATGAAGACGGAACGATCGATGCCAAGCTTTACGAAGACGACTACACAACCAACCGTGCAAGCTATCGCAACCGTCCGGCAACGGAGATTGTTCTCAAAGCCGTGGAGGCGGCGGATTGATGGTGTCGCCTACAGTTGCGCCGCAGCTTCTTCGGCGATTTTCATAAAATCGGGGACATGGTCGCCAAAGCCTTTGACATTGTCCGCATGCTGCATGGCGGGGAAATCCCTGTCCTCGCGGCTGCGCCGTCCCCGGCCGCGTCGGTCACTTCTATCGTCGCGGTCACGACCTCGCTCTCGGCTGCGGGCATCACGCTCGCGCGGTTCGTCCTTGTGCGTCTTGAAAAATTCGCCAAGGTCAAGCTCGTTGATGGTGTCCAGACCCGTGGTTTTGAGGACCGCATCATAGGCTTTCTCATCACCGGGGCAGACCATCATCAGCGCCGTGCCCTTGCGGCCTGCGCGTCCCGTGCGGCCAATTCTGTGCACGTAATCATCTGAATTGACGGGCACGGAGAAATTGAACACGTGGCTCACTTCAGGGATATCAAGGCCCCGCGCCGCAACGTCCGAAGCCACGAGAAGTTTGAGTTCACCATCGCGAAATTGCTGCAACGTTTCCATACGGAAGGACTGCGCGAGGTCGCCATGAATAGGCCGGGCATTGAACCCATATTTTTGCAAAGACTTGGCCACCACATCAACGTTTTTCTTCCGATTGCAGAAGATGATGCCGTTGTTGAGGTCTTCGGCTGTTTCGATGAGATGGCGTAGGCACGCACGTTTCTGGCGCTCGTCGGCGCTTGGTAGACGGACGATCTTTTGCGTGATCGTATCGGCGGTTTGCGCGGGCCGGGAGACCTCCACCCGTGCCGCTGCGGAAAGGAATTGATTTGTAATACGCGTAATCTCGGCCGGCATGGTGGCTGAGAAGAACAGCGTTTGGCGGGTGAACGGTGTCAGCTTAAAGATTTTCTCGATGTCCGGGATGAAGCCCATGTCGAGCATGCGGTCGGCCTCATCGACCACCATCACTTCCACCCCGGTGAGAAGAAGCTTGCCGCGCTCGAAATGATCGATCAGCCGTCCCGGTGTAGCGATCAGCACATCCACGCCGCGAGTCAGCGCAAGTTCTTGGTCCTTGAACGACACACCGCCGATGAGGAGGGCCATCGAAAGCTTGTGATACTTGCCGTATTTTTCAAAGCTCTCGGAGACCTGTGCCGCCAACTCGCGGGTGGGGGCGAGGATCAGTGTGCGCGGCATCCGTGCCTTCGCACGACCGCGGGCGAGGCGGTGGATCATGGGAATGGTGAAAGCTGCGGTTTTGCCGGTGCCGGTCTGGGCGATCCCGAGGACATCCCGGCCTTGCAGCGCTTCGGGTATTGCCTTCGCCTGGATCGGTGTCGGCGTATCGTAGCCAGCGTCGATGATGCCTTTGAGGAGCTTTTCATCGAGGCCAAGATCGGCAAATTTGATCGTCACCGGCTCATCCGCGGCGACGGCACCTTCAAGCTCAGCCGCGGTTTTGGCCGTTTCCTCAGCGTTGTCCGATGGGGCAGCGGTCTCGTTATTGTTGTTTGTGACGTCCTCGATCGAAGCGTCGTCTTGTTCGTTCATGCGCCCTCGTTGCGTGTCGTGGCTGTTGTCTTCAGGTTTCGGTTTGGGATTTTTCAACGCCCAACCCGCCCGAACAGCAGGACAGACGCAGCGATGTCTGGTCGTGGGCTGTCTCACCTTGATCCTGCACAGAAGAAGCGCAGGCTGCAGCCGTTAACGGGTCAGTAGGGGGCTCCTTCCTCGCTGTAAAGCCCGCGGGATTGATGCGTGCCTTGCAGGGAGCGGGCCATCCGCTTTTAAGGTGGCAATCATGTTGGCGCGGCACATTGCGCTCGAGCCTTATGCGTCTTAATGAGCGCGGCTCTTGGAGGCACCAATGTGGGCACCTGACAGCTGGCGCAGCAAACCAGCGAAACATATTCCTGAGGACTATCCCGATCCCAGCGCCCTGGCTGCGGTGGAGGCAGAGCTTGCCGCCTATCCGCCGCTGGTTTTTGCCGGTGAAGCGCGGACGCTGAAAGAGCGTCTGGCTGCTGTGAGCCAAGGTGAGGCGTTTCTCCTGCAAGGCGGTGATTGCGCCGAGAGCTTCAAAGAGTTTGGCGCCGACAATTTGCGGGATACGTTTCGGGTGCTTCTCCAGATGGCCG
>JBCCTG010000019.1:0-14676 GCA_039198735.1 Pseudomonadota bacterium
CCGAACACGATCACTCAGCCATCGGAGATTGCTGAGTGGATCACGGATCTTCTGGACACATCAACGGAGAAAAACGGCGAGATCATCAGCTATCCGCGCCCTGAAGGAACCTAAAGCCTCCTACAGCGAAAGTTGATCACCGGTTTTGCGTTCGCGAGAGGTCAAAACAAAAACTGAGAACTGTGTCGCATCAGCTTCAAACGGCTCCCATGCCTCATTGAGCGGCGATGGCATCCCAAGGGCTCTGCCCCCGCGCCAGGCGGCATTCGTTCCAAAGCTCATCGAGGGCACGCACGAGAGCGTCCGCATGCTCTTCCGTGTGCAAAGGTGTAGGCGAAAAGCGTAAACGCTCCGTACCCTTAGGAACCGTCGGATAATTGATCGGCTGAACGTAGACACTATAATCGTTCAGCAAACGATCGGATATAGCTTTACAGTGCACGGGGTTGCCCACGAACACAGGAACAATATGGCTGTTGCTCGACATCACAGGAAGGCCAAGCTCTTCGAGTGCCATTTTAAGATGCGCCGCCCGCGCCTGGTGGCGCTCACGCAGCTCAGGCGAACCCTTCAGCAGACGGACCGATTCCAAAGCACCGGCCACGAGCACAGGAGACAGCGCCGTGGTAAAAATAAAACTCGACGCATAGGAACGAATGGCGTCGATCAGCGCGCCCGAGCCCGCAATATAGCCGCCCATGACACCGATGGCCTTACCAAGCGTTCCCTCGACGCAGTCGATCTGATCAAGCACACCATCACGCTCGGCCACACCGCCGCCGCGCTTGCCGTAAAGGCCGACGCCGTGGACCTCATCGAGATAGGTGAAAGCGCCATATTTTTTGGCGACCCGCGCGATCTCACCGATTGGCGCAATATCGCCGTCCATGGAATAAACGCTTTCGAAGGCGACGATCTTAGGAAGATCAGCGGGCAAACCGGCCAACAGCTCCTCAAGATGCTCCACATCATTGTGGCGCCAAATCATCTTCTGCCCACGCCCCCCCCGGATCCCTTCGATCATCGAGGCATGGTTCAGCTCATCGGAGAGAATGACCACACCAGGCAAAAGTTTGGCGAGGGTTGAAAGCGTCGATTCATTGGCGATGTAACCCGACGTGAAAAGGAGCGCCGCTTCCTTTTGGTGAAGGTCGGCAAGCTCGCTCTCAAGCTCCACATGGTAATGGGTCGTGCCCGCAATGTTCCGCGTGCCGCCAGCGCCGGCGCCAACCTCGTCCACAGCAGCCTTCATCGCCGCGAGAACGCGCGGATGCTGGCCCATACCGAGATAATCATTGGAGCACCAAACGGTGATGTCCTGGGTCGAACCATCGTCACGATACGCCACGGCCGCAGGAAACGCACCGCAACTGCGTTTCAGATCAGCGAACACGCGATAACGGCCCTCGGAGCGAACAGCCTCGACAGCCGTTTGGAGCGCATGGTGATAGTCAAAAATCATAACCGCCCCGATAGCACAAAGATCTCAAAGCACGACATAAGTAATGTCGCTGATCCCTGTTGGCTTGGCTTATGCGACCTTGGGGCGCGGGATCTTTAGAGTTGGTAGCGGATTTGATCAGCCCAAAAACGCTCAAGACGTTCAAGCGTCAGATTGGTGCCGGTGACCATATCGGCCGAAACATCGCCAACCTTTTCAAGCGATGAAAGATGCCGATCGAAGAGTGCATCGATCTTGTCGCGTATATCGAACCCGGTTTGCGTCAGCGAGACCCGGACGGAGCGGCGGTCGCGATCCGAGCGGGAATGGGAGATATAGCCTGCTTCCACCAGTTTCTTGAGGTTGTAAGAAACGTTCGAGCCGAGATAATGACCACGGCTGCGCAGCTCACCAGCGGTCAATTCACTGTCGCCGATGTTATAAAGAAGCAGCGCTTGCACGGCGTTGATATCGGTTTGGTCAACGCGTTCCAGCTCATCTTTGATCACATCGAGCAATTGGCGATGAAGCCGCTCGATAAGAGTGAGCAACCGGAGGTAGACCGGCTGGATCTCGCTCGCTTCTTCGCCTTGCTCGAGGGGGCGGGCAGTCGCTTGATTTTGCATGTCTACCGTCTGCTCATCTGATGAGTTGGACATTTCACCTCACTAAACTAACCCAACCAACGTGAAGAATTCGCCAACAGAAACATGCTGGCCGTGTTATTCGATGAGGCTCGGATCACTCGAATGTGCTGTTTATGAAGAACTATCATGCATCTTTTCCCTCCACACGTTTACGCAGGCTCCGTAGGACACAAAGTCTCAGGGATCTTGGGACCGAAACACGTCTGGCCCCGGCGAACCTTATCCAAGGTGTTATTCTGCGCGATGACAAGGAACCGGCTGACATTCCGGCCATGGGCGGGGTCACGCGGTTGACGATCGACGAAGCGTCGGCGTTGGCGGCCCGCGCTGTAGAGCTTGGTCTTGGCGGCCTGGCGCTTTTTCCCTTCACCCATGCGAGCGATCGCGATGAGGCGGGCAGCCAGGCTTTTGATCCTGAGAACCTGATGTGCCGTGCGGCCCGCGCTCTCAAAGCTGCGGTTCCCAAGGTCACGCTGATCGGCGATGTGGCGCTCGACCCCTACACCGACCATGGCCATGACGGCTTGATGGAGGAGGACGGGACGATCTTTAACGATCGCACCGTCGCCGCATTGGCGCAGCAGGCGATCCTTCTTGCCGAGGCAGGCTTCGACGTGGTCGCCCCCTCGGACATGATGGATGGCCGCATCGGCGCCATCCGCTTAGCCCTTGAAGAGCGAGGCCATCAGGACACGATTATTCTTTCCTATGCCGTAAAGTATGCGTCAGCCTTCTATGGACCCTACCGCGACGCTGTGGGCTCACGCGGAGCGCTCAAGGGCGATAAAAAGACCTATCAGATGAACCCGGCGAACGCTGAGGAAGGCTTGCGCGAAGCCGCCCTCGATATCGAAGAAGGCGCCGATATGCTGATGGTGAAACCCGGCCTTCCTTATCTTGATATGGTCACCCGCGTGAAAGACACGTTCGGTGTGCCGACGGTCGCGTTTCAAGTCTCCGGCGAATACGCCATGCTGCATACGGCGAGCAAGGCGGGGGCCTTTGATTTCGACACGGCACTGATGGAAAGCCTCCTGGCCTTCCGCCGCGCCGGTGCCGATGCGGTGATCACTTATGGCGCGGAGCGGGCGGCGCGGCTTTTAAAAGGATAAAAAAAGCCCAAGGCAGCGGACGTCCTTCAATCGCTGATGCTCGGTCCATCCATATATTGACGACCCGAATAAATTAGCGGCTTTCCGCTTTGGCTATCGAAATGCACCACTTCGCCAATCAAGATGGTGTGGTCGCCGACTGTGAAACGGTTGGCGAGCTGGCAATCAAAACCGGCGATACGGCCTTTCAAAAGCGGTGCCCCGGTGCGGAACACCTCCGCTTCGTCATCGTTGATGCCATGGTGCCCAGGTGTGGCAAAACGGTTGGAGAACGCCTCCTGATCGGCCGACAACACGCTGACGGCATAATGATCGGCCGCGAGAAAGACCTTCGCGACGCTGCTTTCCTCGGCCAGGCACCAAAGCACCAAGGGCGGATCGAGGGACACAGACGAGAAGCTGTTCACCGTGATCCCCACGGGGGACCCCTCCGGCGTGAGACAAGAAACAACCGTAACGCCGGTCGAATAGCGGGCAAAAGCATTTTTCAGCGGTCGATGAGGATCATTCACCAGGGTGGGTCTAAAGCAATGCGCACTTGCGCGTCTATGTTCGAACCGCCACACCTGTCGCTTGCGCCGCGTCCGTCGGCCCTTGAACGTGGATTGATCTCGAAGAGCCTAACCATTTCATGACTTTAGAGAATTTCATCGATCAATGGCCGATGTGGTACACCCTTACGGTGATTGCCGCCGCGGTGGTTTTTTATGCCCTCGACCGGTTCGCGATTGAGATTGTCTCGGCCGCTGTCCTCGTGGCGCTCATGGTGCCTTTCGCTGCCTATCCGCTGATCAACCCGGACACGGGCCAGACCCTCCTCGACGCCAATATCCTGCTGACGGGGTTTGCTAGCCCAGCACTTTTTGCGATCTTGGGTCTCCTGATCGTGGGCCAGGGAATGTATCAATCCGGTGCCCTGGAATACCCCACGCGGCTGCTTGTTGCCGCCTATGACCGCTATAAGCTGTGGGCCGTGGCCGGGATTTTCGGCTTCATCATGGTGGTCAGCGCGTTTCTCAACAACACCCCCGTGGTGGTGATGTTCGTGCCAATCATCGCCGCCATCGCAGCCCAGGGCGGCATTTCCTCCTCCCGGCTGATGATGCCGCTGAGCTTCCTGTCGATCCTTGGCGGCATGTGCACCACCATTGGTTCATCGACCAACCTTTTGGCTGTGGAAGCCTTCCAGGTCGCAGGTGGGCCGAAGCTTGCATTTTTCTCGCTTCTGCCGATGGGGCTCGTGCTCCTGGCGGTTGGTTCGGTCTACATCGCTTTTGCCTCTAAATTCATACTGCCCAACCGCAGCAACCCCGAGGGCACGGGCACGAAAGATGGACGCCAATTCGTAGCCCAACTTTCCCTTGACCGCGGCAATCCCTTGATCGGCCAAGGCGCGAAGGCCGGTCAGTTCTCCGATCTTCCCGATATCACGGTGCGGATGATTCAGCGAAAAGACGAAGTCATCCTACCCCCCTTCGACGATGCCAAACTGCGCCTTCACGATAAGCTGATCATTGCCGGCACACGGGACACGCTCACCAATCTCTTGCGCAAACGCCCGCAAATCCTCGATAGCTTCATGAGTGAGGTGGAGACCTTGGAAGGCGCCAGCGGCGAGCTCACCATGGTCGAAGCCGTGGTCGCGCCGGGCTCACGCATCATCGGTCGGTCGATCAACCAAATCCGTTTCCGCTTCCAGACCAATTGCGTGATCCTCGGCATGCAGCGGCGCTCACGGATGATCAGGGCGGAGCTCGCTTCCATTCGTCTGGAGGCGGGGGATGTGCTTTTGATCCTCGGTGACCGTTCGGACGTCAGTGCCCTGCGCAGTGACCGCGACATCATCATGCTGGAGCGTTCCATGCAGGAGCTGCCCGAGCCTGCCCATGCGCGCTGGGCGGCGGCTATTTTCATCGGCGTCGTTGGGGTGGTGGCCAGCGGCACGCTGCCGGTCGCTGTCGCGGCCATCATCGGCGCAACGGCGATGGTGGCGGCAGGCTGCCTCAATGTCCGGCAAGCCTCACGGGCGGTGGACCGGCGGGTCTACCTTCTTGTGGGCGTCGCCCTTGCCATGGGTCTGGCGCTCGAACGGACGGGCGGTGCAAGCATGATCGCATCGATTTTCGCGCCCATCGCCGAAACCGGGGGCATCACGGCCCTTCTCGCCATCGTTTTCTTGATCACCGCTATTCTCACCAATCTTTTGAGCAACAACGCCACGGCCGTGCTTTTGACCCCCATCGGTGTCAGCACGGCCGCTGCGGCGGGGATTGACCCCGTCGTGGTGGTGATGACGATCATTTATGCGGCCAATTGCTCTTTCGCGACGCCTGTGGCCTATCAAACCAATCTTCTTGTGATGGGGCCTGGGCACTACGGATTTCGCGATTTTATCCGCGTCGGTGTGCCCCTCACCTTGCTCCTCTGGATCACCTATACCGTTGTCGCGCCCATCTATTTTCGCGCGGTAGGGCTTTTGTAGGCACCCTGTGGTAGCGTTTGATTCGGTCTTTTGAGGGAGGAAGCGGCTCGTCCATGAACACATTTTTTCTTGGCGCCCGTTCCGAATTCTACGTGACGGCCACATCCCCTTGTCCTTATCTTGAGGGCCGCCGGGAGAAAAAGATCTTCACCTTCCTGGGTGGCGACAAGGCGGCGGAGATGAATTCCGCGCTCTCCCAACGCGGCTTCCGCCGGTCACAAAACATCGCCTATCTGCCCGCTTGCGAAGGCTGCAACGCCTGCCGCCCGGTGCGGGTGGTGGTGGATGGTTTCGAGGAAAGCCGCTGGAAGCGCACCCTCAACCGCAACGCCGACCTCACCCGCAAGATGACCCCGGCGAAGATAACCACCGAGCAGTTCTCCATGCTGCGCGGCTATCTCGACGACCGCCATGAAGGCGGCGGCATGAATGACATGACAGTCCTCGATTACGCCCAGATGGTCGAGCAAACGCCGGTGGATACGTTTATCCTCGAATATCGGGATGCTGAGCAAAACCTCATCGCCTGCGCGCTGTCCGATCGTCTCGAAGACGGTCTTTCCATGGTCTACAGCTTTTTCGAGCCCGACGAAGCGCAACGCTCCCTCGGCAGTTTCATGATCGCCGACCATGTGCGCCTCGCGGCCGAGCTTCAGCTCCCTTACGTCTACCTTGGTTACTGGGTGCAAGGCTCACCCAAGATGGACTACAAAAAGCGCTTCAAGCCCATCGAAGTGCTGGGCCGCGAGGGCTGGAAACGACTTCACAAGGCATAATCCTTGCACGGACCACCCATTCAAAGACGTGCATCACCCAAGAGAACAAAACCATGGCCCGCAGCTTCGAAGACATCGTCAAGCGCTATGTCCGCAAGCAAGAAAATCGCGACAAGCTGAAACACGCGCTTTTTGACCTGCGCCCGTTTCACCTGCGCATCGATCATGATCCGCTCCCCGATGATCAACCTGCCCTTTATGTCGGAACCTATCACAAGACAGGCACGGTTTGGCTTGAAAGCACATTCAGGACCTTTGCTGCATTCACGGACAGCTCCTTCTTGCACCGGCAGAGGCCCGCGCTCAACACCATCCGTCAACGCCATAAAGTTGTTTTTGATTGGAAGGCGGATATCACAGCGGCAGAGCTTACCGGGCATCGCGGCTTTCGCATGGTTCGTGACCCCCGCGATGTGATCGTTTCGGGCATGCATTATCACCGTAAGACAAAAGAAAAATGGTGCCACGTGCCCTCGGACACATTTGGCGGTCGATCGTACCAAGAAGCGATCAATCAGTACAACGACGAGGACGCGCTGCTTTTCGAGATCGACAACAAAGGCGGCGAGATCATCCAGCGCATGCTCGATTTCGACGGCAATGACGACATTAGAACAGTGCACTATGAAACCTTCATCGCTGATAAGGATCTTTTGGCCTGGCACGAACTTTTGCACTGGGCGGGCCTACGGCGATACGATCTCTTCTTGGCGCAACAAGCACTCTACGAACGCTCGCTGTTCGGTCTTGCGGGCAAGAACAACAAACACATTCGTTCAGGCGCCGCGCGGCAGTGGGAGGAAGCCTTCACGCCCAAAGTGATGGACCATTTCAAAGCGTCCTTGGGTGATGCACCGCAAAAGCTGGGCTATCAGTCGATCTCATTTTAGCGTAACCGACTGGCTGGGTGGGAGACTGGTAAGGGGGAGCTTATGCTCACCGAACTGAGACATCGTGCGGAACTGAAACTCTTGCCGCTAGCGGCGCCATGGGTTCGGCGGGCTCGCCGTGATCAGGCTATGCGGGATGTTCTGCTCGCGATGCCCCCGGCGGGGAAAGGCAGTCTTGGCGATCAAGCGATTCTGCAGGGCCTCATTGACGGCCTGGCGTCGATTGCGCCTCATATCACCGTGCAGCAGCTCATGCGCCAGGATTGGAAGCCAACGGAAACGGCGGAGCCTTCCGCTTACGAACCTGTTGTCATGGGCCGCAACCCAGAGCGCTTTTCACACTTTATGCATGCCCTTGGCACCGCAAGAGGCTTCGGCGTTCTGGGTGCGGATGTCATGGACGGGAAATATGGCGACCTGATCAGCCTACGGTTGATGAGCGTTGCAAACCTTGCCGCCGCGGCTGGGACACCGTCAGCTCTGATGGGCTTTAGCCTTTCCGGACAATCGAGCGAGGCGACCTGCCAGGCATTTCGTTCGCTTCACCGAAATGTCGCTGTCCGCAACCGCGATTGTGTTTCGCAAGAACGCTTCAACACCATCACGAGCACAAAACGTTCTGAGCTTTCAGCTGACCTTGCCTTTTTGATGCAGCCGCGCCTTCGTTCTGAACCCGCGAAAGACGCTGCCGCTTTTATCGAGAACGCACGCGCAGGGGGGCACACGATCCTTGGGTTCAACGGTAACTCCCTCAACGTTGAACCAGACGAGCGCCCTGCGTACACGGAACGCTTAGCCTTTTTGCTGACAACATTGCTTGATGAGCGCCCGAATATCAGTGTTGTGATGATCCCGCACGATTTACGCAAACACCACTCCGACCTTGAAACAGCAGAAACTGTTTTCGCGCAGATGCCTGAACAGCTTCAAAAGCGGATCACGATTCTCCGCCCACCGATTGACGCGTGGGACGTGAAGGCAGTCGCGGGCCTTTGCGATTTTGTCTTTGCCGGGCGGATGCACCTGGCGATTGCTAGCCTAGGCAGCGGGGTGCCCGTGGCCTGCACGGTTTACGCGGGCAAATTCGAAGGCCTCTTCCACCATTTCCATCTGCCCTCGGATGGTTTGATCACTCCTGAAGATGTGATGCAAGCACCCCAAAACGCAGCCCAGCGCCTCGCTAGGTTGCTTGATGATCGTGAGCGTACGGCGCAGCTCGTCAGCAGCCAGCTTGGATCAGTAAAAGAGCAGGCACGCCGCAACATTCAAGCAGCGCTACCAGATATCACGTCAACAAAGGCGGCCTAGCCGAGGGCCAGCGCTTAAGCGCTGGCGTCCCGTGGTTGATGCTGTTCGGCTTTGGCGAAGACTTGCAGCGGTTTGCCGCGGCCTTCGATGACCTCTTCATTGATCACGATCTCCTCGACGCCTTCCATGGTAGGAAGATCGAACATCGTATCGAGGAGGATGCCTTCCATAATGGAACGCAAACCGCGTGCGCCGGTCTTGCGGGTGATCGCTTTCTTCGCCACGGCAGCCAGAGCGTCCTCCGTGAACGTCAGCTCGACATTTTCCATCTCGAAGAGGCGCTGATACTGCTTGACCAGCGCGTTTTTCGGTGACGTCAGAATGGTCACCAAGGCTTCTTCGTCGAGATCCTCCAGCGTCGCGATCACGGGCAGACGGCCGATGAATTCCGGGATCAGACCGAATTTCAAGAGGTCTTCCGGCTCGGTCATGCGCAGCCAGTCACCGACGCGTTTTTCTTCGATCTCTTTGACTTGCGCACCGAAACCAATGGCCGCACCGTCGCCGCGGTTCTGGATCACTTTATCGAGACCAGCAAAGGCGCCGCCAACGATGAAGAGAATGTTGGTGGTGTCCACTTGCAGGAATTCCTGCTGCGGATGCTTGCGCCCGCCTTGGGGCGGAACCGATGCCACCGTGCCTTCCATGATCTTGAGGAGCGCCTGCTGCACACCCTCACCCGAGACATCGCGGGTGATCGATGGATTGTCCGATTTGCGGCTGATCTTGTCGATCTCGTCAATGTAGACGATGCCGCGTTGGGCCCGCTCAACATTGTAGTCAGCGGCCTGGAGCAGCTTGAGAACAATGTTTTCCACATCCTCACCCACATAACCGGCTTCGGTTAGGGTGGTGGCATCAGCCATGGTGAACGGCACATCAAGAATGCGTGCGAGCGTCTGGGCCAGAAGCGTCTTACCCGAACCCGTGGGGCCCACGAGCAGGATGTTCGACTTCGCCAATTCGACGTCAGAATTCTTTTGCGCGTGGTTCAGTCGCTTGAAGTGGTTGTGCACCGCCACTGACAAAACGCGTTTGGCATAGGCCTGGCCGATCACGTAATCGTCCAGAACCTGATGGATATGCTGGGGCGACGGGACACCGTCGCCGGATTTCACCAGGCTCGATTTCGACTCTTCACGAATGATGTCCATGCACAGCTCGACGCATTCATCACAGATGAACACCGTCGGTCCCGCAATCAGCTTGCGAACCTCGTGCTGGGACTTCCCACAAAACGAGCAGTAGAGGGTGTTCTTACCGTCGCCGGAGCCACCTGCACCCGTGGGTCCTGTCGTCGTTCCACCCTTGTTGCCAACTTTGCTCATTCTTAAGCTCCTCACACAGACCCCAAAACTCGAGGACTGCTGCCACAAACGTGACCACGACGATTATGCCGCCATGACCGAACTTGCCTGATCAGGCAGGACGGCGCAATCACACGAAACGTCAACGTAACGGGTCATTCGTTGATTTGACGTTGCAGACCCTGGGCCACGTTAACGTCGCGCCTTAGGTTAGGCTTTGTCTTTTCCCGAACCAGGGTTACGTTTTTCGAAGACTTCATCAATGAGACCAAACGCTTTTGCCTCATCTGCCGTCATGAAGGTATCGCGATCGAGCGTTTTCTCGATGGTGTCATAATCTTGGCCAGTATGCTCCACATAAATCTCGTTAAGCCGCTGTTTTGTCGCAATAATGTCTTTGGCGTGGCGCTCGATATCCGAGGCTTGACCTTGGAAACCGGCCGAGGGCTGATGCACCATGATGCGGCTGTTCGGAAGTGAGAAACGGTTGCCTTTCTCGCCTGCCGTCAGAAGCAGCGAACCCATCGATGCAGCCATGCCAATGCAAATCGTCGAAACATTGGGACGGATATATTTCATCGTATCGTACATCGCGAGGCCAGAGGTGACCGAGCCGCCGGGGCTGTTGATGTAAAAAGCGATGTCTTTTTTCGGGTTGTCGGCCTCCAAAAAGAGAAGCTGCGCCACGATCAGGGTCGATACCTGGTCATGCACAGGACCTGACAGAAAGACGATCCGCTCCTTCAAAAGGCGCGAGTAGATATCGAACGAGCGTTCCCCGCGGCTTGTCTGCTCAACCACCATAGGGATGAGCGTATTCATGGTCAGATCAAGTGGGTCACGTTCGGACATCAGGAACTCCGTTGGGTAGGTAGGACACCTATCGGATGCGAGGACGTAGGGATGCCCGAACCACGTGGCAAGGCGTGGTTAATTCCCGGTTGAACGGAAGAGGGTTTGCGATGAACCTTGGATCCTGCCGATGGGCGGCTTGCTTCAGCCATCTTTTTTCAACCGGTAGGTTTCCGCATCACCTGGGAAGTTGCGGGTTTTGACATCGTCGGCATATTGGCGGGCCGCTTTTTCCATGTCAGCCCGCTGGTCCGCATATTTGCGCACGAATTTCGGTGTCCATGCAAACATGCCGAGCATATCGGGGGTGACGAGGATTTGCCCATCACAGGTCGATGACGCACCGATACCGATCGTTGGGCAACTGACGATCTTCGTGATCTCACTGGCGAGGCTTTCGTCGATCCCTTCGATAACCATGGCGAAGGCCCCCGCATCATCGGAGGCTCGCGCTTCTTCGATCACGAGGTCACGCTCGGACGCCGAACGCCCTTTGGCTTTGAAACCTCCGGTGACAAGCGCCGCCTGCGGACGAAGGCCCACATGGGCCATCACCGGAATGCCGCGCTCCACAAGATAAGCGACCGTGTCAGCAGCATAGATGCCGCTTTCGATCTTCACCGCACCGGCGCCGGTCTCTTGTAAGACGCGCGCAGCGCTGGTGAAGGCTTGCTCAGCTGAGCTTTCATAGCTTCCAAACGGCAGATCCACGACCACCAACGCCGTCGATGCCCCCCGCATCACCGCCTGGCCATGCATGATCATCATATCGAGGGTGACGCCCACCGTGGAGGGCAATCCGTGCACGACCATTCCCACGCTGTCGCCAACGAGGAGGACATCGCAATGGGGGTCCAAGACCTCCGCCGTCGGAGCGTCATAAGCAGTCAGGCTGACGATCGGTACACCGCCTTTGCGGGCTTTGATCGAGGCTGATGTGGCGCGGGAATTTTGTGTGTGTTTGGACATAAGGGAGAGAAGCCATCGCCCGCTATTGGGCACAATCCTAAACGTTAGAAGAGACGCGCAAGATAACCTTACGCAGCCGGACGAAGAGCGTCCGCTTGGGTACGGGTAAAGCCCAGCACATCACGGATAGAGGAAAGAAGCATGTTCTCGTCCGCTGTCTCGCCTTGAAGAGCCACGAGCCGCCATAAATGGGTGATGAGCGCCTCCTGATCTTCCCGGTCAAGCTCTTTGGCGGCGGAGGCAAAGGTGATGATGCCTCGGGTTCCGGCTATCGCCTCTTCAGCTTCCACCCTCAACGCACGGGCGTCAGGATTGTTCAGCATAAAAAGTTTCATCAGTGCCGCGGTGGCAAGATCTTTTTCAATATCCGTATACGCCCCATCGCGATGCGCGGCGACAATCAGAAGACCGGCTGCGCCGACTTCGGGACGGACAAAGGGCGCCGCGGTTTCGCCGTCGCTGTCGCCCGACAAAAGCCATTCGGAAAGATCCTTGATCATCGTTCAGTCTTCCTTGAATGCCGTCAGCGCCAGGACCTCGACGTCGATCTCTTCAAGCCGCTTGCGTCCGGGGAGACCATCGAGCTCGACCACGAAGGCGCTGGCGATCACTTTGGCGCCGGTGTCACGGATCAGCTCCACCGCGGCTGATGCTGTGCCGCCGGTGGCGAGAAGATCATCCACCAACAGAACACGGTCGTCCTTGGTGAAGGCATCGGTGTGCACTTCTAACGTGTCTTCGCCGTATTCGAGGGCGTAGCTGCGCGCAATCGTCTTCGACGGCAGCTTGCCCGCTTTGCGCACCGGTACGAAACCAATCCCCAGCCGGTCCGCCACCGCCGCGCCAAAGATGAAGCCCCGCGCCTCAATCCCCGCAACCACCGTCGCTCCGCGCGATTTGTAGCTGTCGGCGAGGAGGCCGCAGGTCTCGCGAAAGGCCTCGGAATTGGCCATCAACGTGGTCAGGTCACGAAAAACGATGCCCGGCTTCGGGTAATCGGGGACCGCACGGATCGATGCTTTCAAATCCACAACACTTGCCCTCCTTGGGCGATATCACGCATAGCGCTGTTGCAAAGACGAGATAGCTTGTGCCCATGCGAACGCCCCTGGCAACCCTGACTTTTTTCACGTTTTTGCTAATGGCCTGCAGTCAAGAGCCCGAAGCGGCGGTTGAACCCACTGAGGGCGAGCGCCTCGCGGCACCAGCCGATGTTGCCAAGGGTCGTCGCCTCTATCGTGTGTGTGCCGTTTGCCATGATGCCGAGCCGAAGGATGGCCACCGGGTTGGCCCTAATCTTTGGGGTATCATCGGCGCAAAAGCTGCGCGCCATCCTGATTTTGTCTACAGCGGCGCAATGAAGCAATCAGGCGTGGTGTGGTCGAAGGAGGCCCTCGACGCTTACATCACGGAGCCGCAAGGTTTCATCCAAGGCAACCGCATGGCTTACGCAGGTATGCCCTCCCCAGCGGATCGTCGTGACCTCATCGCCTATCTTGCAACGCTGCATGATCCGACAACGGATTGAGTGATGCAGCGAGTTTCCGCCTCAGTTTCCTGACGCAAGGGAAGCCTCCGTGCTGCGCAACTCCTCTTTGATCCGCTTAAAGAGGGGCGGAAACTCGCGCGGCTTGGTGAAATCCATGGTGCGGTCAGCGGAAGCGATGACGATCACCACCCGCTCGGCCGGGTCGATATGGACATACTGCCCATCATAGCCTTGCATGGTGAAACTGCCCGGCTGCCCGCCGATCAGCCAGAAATGGTGACCATAGCCAAGCCTGCCCTCGCCTTTGGGCTTATGGCTCGCTCGCGGCGGTGTGCTGACAAAGGAACGCCAGCCTTCAGGAATGATGCGGGTTTCGCCCACCACACCGTCTTGAACATAAAGCTGCCCAAGTTTGGCATAGTCTTCGAGGGTCAATTGCAAACAGCAATAGCCAAGCTCTTTCTTCGCAGCGCCCTGCCGATCCGTCAACCATGACCCACCCGTGAGCCCTAGGGGTATGCTGAGCTTTTCGTTCATCGTTTCGATCAATGGCCGATCATAAGCACCGCGCAAGACAGCCGACAAAACTTGTGTGTTGGAGGAGATATAATCGAAATCCTCACCAGCCGGACGGTTGCGGGTGAACTGGCGCACCACCCGGTCCACATCGCGGTTGAGGAGAAACGTGTTGAAAAAGAGCTTGCGGATATCCGCGCCAGGCTCCTCATAATTCTCATTGAAGTCGATGCCCGACGACATCATCAAAAGATGCCGGATCGACGTATCACCATAATCCGTTTCTTCATATTCAGAAGCATACTGACTAACGCGATCGTCAAGACTGCCGATTCGCCCCTCACCCAAGGCTATACCGATCAGTGTCGCGACGACCGATTTGGCCACGGACCAAGAGGTGAAGCGATCATCCGGTTCCGCTTCGCCAAAGAAACGCTCATAACGTACCACCCCGTCTTTGAGGACGAGAATGCCCTGGACTTTGCGCTGGTCAATATAATCGTCGAACGTGCGAGGCTGGCCGAGCCATTCATAGCGCAGATCAAGATCCACAAGATCCCGCGCGAATGCCGTCCGCAGCCGCGGCGCGGCGATCGGCGAGGACGGATAGACGGTCTCCATCATCCGGTAGGACCGGCGGCGATCCTCAAGGCTGCTCATCTCGATCACTTCACGGGGAGAAAATTCAGACCCCGGACGATAATACCAATACCCAGCAGCGATCAGAAAAACCAGAAGAAGGCCGCCGCCCCCTTTCAACATAAGCTTCATCAATGCCTCCCTTGTTTATAAGTACCTCCCTTGTTCATAGCGGATCTAGCGTCCGCTTCCATAGCGCAGACGCCCCAGCCCTCCGATAACGGACGACATATCGGGCAAGGCCTTCA
>JBCCTG010000020.1:0-14545 GCA_039198735.1 Pseudomonadota bacterium
CGCGATAGACTCGAACATAGCGCACACCGCGGCGATCGAATTCCTCGACGAGATCGCCAAGGTCCTCGGAGATGTCATCAAGATTGGCGTAGGTGGTCCCCCCGCCGAGCTCCGCCGCTTTGATGACATCTCCGAGGACCTTGGCGATCTCGTCGAGGAATTCGATCGCCGCGGTGTGCGCTATGTTCGAGTCTATCGCGACCATATCGATATTCCCTTAGCCAAAGCTTTTGGTACGGATGATCTCAAAGTCGCTGAGGAGCGTGCACGCGCCAAAGGCATGGATGTGGACTTCGCCTCGGATGGCAGCATGCGTTCCGCCCACACCGTGCGCGGGGCCGTTGGTGACGCGGCTCAAGGCAAAAAACTCCACTTCAACCAGGCGCATATGTTCCACGCGTCGCGTCTGCGGCCGCAGGATCGCGAAGGCATGGTCCAACTCTTCGGTGAGGACGGCTTGCCGCGTCAGGCGCTTTGGGGCGATGGCGAGCAGATCCCCGACGAGACCATCGACCGGGTCGTCGAGGTTCTCCGCAAGCACACCCAAGTGATCGAATGGACCGATGATGATGTGGTTCTCATCGACAATTTGCGCTTCCTCCATGGCCGCCAGACGTTCGATGGTGAGCGCAAAGTGACGGTCGCCATGGGGGCCAACCAGGATCTTTCGGAGCGCACGGCGCTTTCTCTTTAAAATCATCTGTAGGCTGATGGGCGGGATGGTAAGGATCGTCCCGCGCCAAGGCCGAAACCGTGTCGCAAACCGCTCATGAATGCGCTACAGCCCTTTAGTTAAGCAGAATGTTGGTGATCAGGCGTTGACCCAAAACACGATTGATATGGGCGCAGGCCATGACGGCTCGCCCGTGGCTCTCCCCCTCAAAATGGCCAACAGGCACGGCTTGATCGCTGGCGCTACGGGCACGGGCAAGACCGTCACGGTCCAGATCATGGCCGAAGGCTTCAGCCGAGCAGGGGTTCCGGTTTTCGTGACCGACGTCAAAGGCGATCTTGCCGGGCTTGCAGCCCAGGGTGCTGACAAAGATTTTTTGCAAGCGCGGGCGGAGAAGATCGGGCTTAAAGGCTACGGTCCCGAGGCGTTTCCCGTTCGCCTTTGGGATTTTTACGGTGAGGGCGGATTGCCCATCCGCGCCACGGTGAGTGAGGTGGGGCCACTGCTTCTGTCGCGCATGCTTGACCTCAACGATACCCAGGAAGGTGTGCTGAGCATTGTCTTTCGGGTCGCGGATGAGGATGGCCTGCCGCTTCTCGATCTTGCTGATCTGCGGGCGCTTCTTGCGCATATCAATGAGCGGTGTGCTGAGCTTTCGTCTCTTTACGGCAACATCGCCCCTGCCTCGGTGGCTGCAATTCAAAGACGGCTTTTGCAGTTGGAAGACCAGGGCGGTGACATGTTCTTCGGCGAGCCTGCCTTGAATGTGCGTGATGTGCTCCTGACAGAAAGCGATGGGCGCGGCATCATCAGTGTTTTGAAGGCTGATCGCTTGATGCAGGTCCCCAGGCTTTATGGCGCGTTTCTTCTGTGGCTTTTATCCGAGTTGTTCGAGGATCTGCCGGAGGTGGGCGACCCTGAAAAACCGAAACTCGTCTTCGTGTTCGATGAGGCGCATCTTCTTTTCGAAGGCGCCTCGAAAGCGCTTTTGGAGAAGGTCGAGCTCGTCTGCCGACTGATCAGATCCAAGGGTGTGGGCGTCTATTTCGCCACTCAAGATCCCGGTGATGTCCCTGACGGTGTGGCGGGGCAGCTAGGCACACGGGTTCAACATGCCCTACGTGCCTACACCCCGGCCCAACAAAAACGGGTGCGGGCCGCAGCAGACAGCTTTCGTCCGAACCCAGCGTTTGAGACCCGCGCGGTAATCACTGAGCTCGGTGTGGGGGAGGCTCTGGTCTCCACCTTGGAGAAAAAGGGCGTACCCAGCATGGCGGCGAAGACATTGATCCGTCCGCCATCGTCCCGTCTGGGGCCGCTGACTTCAAGCGAACGATCTGATATTCTGGGTAGTGATCGCTTAGCCCATCGTTACCAGGACGCTATTGATCGGCACTCGGCGCATGAGATGCTGACCGAGCGGGCCCAGCGTCTTGCTGAAAAGGCCGAGGACGCCGAAGAAGAGACGGTGCGGGACAAGCGGCGCAAAGCCACATCCAAGCGCCGCTCCCGCCGGATGCCCGTGCACGAAAAACTCGCAGGTCAGGTCGCGCGCACCGCGACCAGCACACTGATGCGCGAGCTTATGCGCGGGATCCTTGGCGGTTTGCGGCGGCGATGATCGGTTCGAGACCGCCCTCGAACACGCGCTTTACACGAGGTCGATCATCACTTCGGATTGTCCGATGCCGACATGGGGTCCATCGAAATCGAAGATGAAGGCCCAGCCTCCACGGCTTCTGCCTCAGCTTTCCGTTTGCGGACAGTCTTGACAGTGGAGTAAATCCCATAGCCGATCAGCGCTACGATCACGATATAAACCCAGCTTGGCAAGTTCTCGCCAAAAATGGCGACATAGAGATAGGGCTGCACAGCCAAATAAAGCAGCAGCATCGCTTGCACGGTGACGGACTTTTTCTGCCGTGCGCGGTTGGCCAGCCAACCTAACACGCCCAAGAAAAGCGGAATACCTCCAACATAGAGAACGCCAAAGATCACGGGATTGACGCTGTAGGTTTCGCTCAACTGGGCTACGGTCTCGCCGATATTTGAAAACATGGGCTTTGCTCCTGTCACTTGTTGCTTTGTTCGCAACACAGCGACGAGGGGTTACCACAGCTTCTGACCATGGGGCGAGCTTCGATTTTCCGATCACTTACAAAAAGAGCCGAGGATTTAATCGGATTGAAAGTGTCACAGAGCGAAGCTTATTGATCTATCCACCTTAAGAGAATGATCAGTATGTTTCGCAACCTGACCCTGGCCTTGAGCGCAGCATTGACGATGATGGCACCTGCCCACGCAGGGATCGGCCCACAGCTTGCGCCCAACATCGGCGCTGATCTTTCCATCGGTACGCCGGGGATTTCCGGCAATGTGCAGTGGCAGGTCACGCCTTTCGTGACTCTCCGCGGCGGCATCAATTATTTTGAGTTTGAGCTCGACGATCTCGATTTTGATGGCATTGAATATGAAGCAGAGTTCGATTTCACCAATATCGGTCTCTATGTCGATTTTCACCCGTTCATGAATGGTTTCACGGTTTCCGGTGGTTACCTCTTCGGTGATCGAACCATCAATCTCGATTCCCGCCCGACACGCGCCATCGAGATCGGTGATCAAACCTTCACGCCTGAAGAGGTGGGGGAGCTTTTGGGTGAAGCGGATTTCGGCGATGGCGGTCTTTATGGCGGCATTGGGTGGGATTCGACCACCCGCGGCCTCCTGCCGGTTGCCATTGTTGTGCGCGCAGGCTTGGTTGTGACCGATGCGCCGGATATCAGCCTCGTCAGCCGCGGCGGATTGGCGGAGTCGGACCCTACGCTGCAAGCCCGTCTTAACGCTGAGCTGGCCGAAGAAATCCAAGGCATTGAGGATGATGCGGACAGCTTCCGCTACTATCCCATGATCAGCGTCGGCATCGGTTTCGGCTTTTAAGGGATGAAGGCATTGGCCTCTCGATTGACGATATAAAGAAATCCTTATATCGCCTTTCCAAGAGAGGTGCGCCGTGCAATTTTCCGCAGGACTGGATCAGCTTCGCGCAGCGGGTGAAGCCACCCGTTTGCGCACGCTCGCCCTCTTGCGTCAGGGCGATATGACGGTCACCGAACTGACCCGTGTTCTGGAGCAAAGCCAGCCGCGGGTCAGTCGGCACTTGCGGGTTTTGGTCGATGCGCAGGTGATTGAGCCTTACCAAGAAGGCTCCTGGCGCTTCTACCGTTTAGGAACGATCACGCCATGGCTTGATGATTGTCTTAAAGGCCTCACCGGACCTGAATGCGATAAGGATGTGGCCGCGTTTGAAGCGATCCGCCGTGAGCGCGCATCGAAAGCTGCAAGTTTTTTCTCTGAAAATGCGCCGCAGTGGGATGCTCTTCGCCAAATGCACGTGGATGATGACGAGATCGAGCGTGCGCTTCTCGCTTTGGCACCTGAGGCTTGCGAGCATTTTTTGGATCTGGGCACGGGCACGGGCCGTATGCTCGTGCTGTTCGCTGGGCGCTACCGAGACGCTTTGGGTGTGGATATGTCGGCTGAAATGCTGGCCATTGCCCGTGTTCGGTTGGAGGATGAGGGCATTCGCAATGCCACCATTAGGCGCCGGGATGTGATGCGTCCTGATGAATTGCTTGAGGCCTCAAGTGATCTTGTGTGTCTTCATCATGTGCTTCACTTCTTAGGTGAGCCTGAACGTGCCATCGCCTCCGCGGCGCGAGCTTTGCGCCCTGGCGGTGTGGCTTTGATTGCTGACTTTGCCCCCCATGATCGTGAGGAGTTGCGCGAGCGTTACGCGCACCGGCGTCTTGGGTTTGGGACTCAAGAAATTGAGGGCATTGCGGATCATGTCGGGCTCGCCGTGAAGGCTGAGACCACCCTTGATCCGGGTCCGAACGGAAATCTTATCAGCAAGGTCTGGCGCCTCGAAAAGCCCGGTGCCTCTGCAAAAATACTGAAAGAAGAAGCTCTTGTCTAATCTCTCTGTCAGCTTTGAATTTTTTCCTCCCAAGTCAGAGGCGATGGCCAAGACCCTTTGGAGTTCGATTGAGAAGCTTCAGGTTCTCGATCCAACCTTTGTTTCGGTCACTTATGGCGCAGGCGGATCAACCCGTGAGCGTACCCATACCACGGTTGAGCGCATCCTTAGCGAGACGCCGCTCCCCGTTGCGGCGCATCTCACCACCGTGGCGGCGAGCCGGGCTGAGATCGATGAGGTTCTGCGTAGCTATTGGCAAGTGGGGGTTCGCCATATCGTGGCCTTGCGCGGCGATCCGCCAGAAGGCGTTGGCGAGGCTTATGTTCCGGCCCCTGATGGATATGCCGGCGCGGCCGATTTGGCCGCCGGGGCGAAAGCCGTTGCGGATTTTGAGATCACCGTTGGTTGCTATCCCGAAAAACATCCTGAGAGCCCAAGCTTCGATCACGACATCGACCTTTTGAAGCGCAAGGTGGATAACGGTGCCACCCGCGCCATCACGCAGTTTTTCTATGATAACGACGTCTACGACCGATATGTGGAGAGGGTGCGCGCCGCGGGCATTTCGATCCCGATCGTGCCCGGTATCATGCCGGTGACGAAATTTTCAGCCCTCAAACGGATGGCGAAGCTTTGCTCCGCATCGATTCCGCCGCGGCTTGAGGGGCTTTTCGCGCATCTTGATGATGATCCTGCCACGCGCCAACTCGTCTCGGCCACCGTAGCGGCGGAACAGTGCCATGACCTTGTCTCCCGCGGTGCGGAACAATTTCATTTCTACACGCTCAACAAAGCTGATCTGACCTTCGCGCTTTGCCATATGCTTGGTGTGCGTCCCAAAGCCAATGCCGAGGCTGCGTAATGCTTCCCACTTTTGTAAACGTCGGTGAGCGCACCAATGTGACGGGATCGGCAAAGTTCCGTAAGCTTATCAAGGCGGGCGATTATGCCGCCGCTGTCGAAGTGGCGCGCAACCAGGTCGAAAACGGCGCGCAGATTATCGACGTCAACATGGACGAGGGCATGCTCGACGGTGTCGAGGCGATGTCGACCTTCTTGAGGCTGATTGCGTCTGAGCCGGATATCGCCCGCGTGCCGGTGATGATCGACAGCTCCAAATGGGAGGTGATCGAGGCTGGCCTCAAACAGGTGCAGGGCAAGCCGATCGTTAATTCGATCAGCCTGAAAGAGGGGGAGGAGCCTTTTCTCCGTCAAGCCCGCAAATGCAGGCGTTACGGCGCGGCCGTGGTGGTCATGGCGTTCGATGAGGACGGCCAGGCCGACACCGCTGCACGTAAAGTGGAGATTTGTACACGGAGCTACAATCTCCTTGTCGAGAACGGTTTTCCACCTGAAGATATCATCTTTGATCCGAACATCTTCGCTGTGGCCACGGGGATTGAAGAGCATTCCAATTACGGCGTCGATTTTATCGAAGCGACCCGAACCATCAAAGAGACGCTCCCTGGCGCAAAAATTTCAGGTGGTGTCTCCAACGTGTCGTTCTCCTTCCGCGGCAATGATGCTGTGCGCGAGGCCATGCATTCGGTCTTTCTCTATCATGCCATCCGTGCCGGGATGGATATGGGCATCGTTAATGCGGGCCAGCTTGCCATTTATGACGACATTCCCGCCGACCTCAAAGAACCGGTGGAGGACGTTATCCTCAACCGCCGGGAAGATGCGACGGAGCGCCTGCTCGATGTTGCTGAAAAGTACCGCAGCCAGGGCGGCAAAGTGCGCGAACAGGACCTCACCTGGCGCGAAAACGACGTGGAAAAACGTCTCGAATATGCCCTCGTCAAAGGCATCACGGAGTATATTGAGGACGATACCGAAGAGGCACGCTCGAAACTCGGTCGCCCCCTTTTCGTCATTGAAGGCCCACTGATGGACGGCATGAATGTTGTGGGCGATCTTTTCGGATCGGGCAAAATGTTCCTCCCCCAAGTGGTGAAGTCCGCACGCGTCATGAAGCGAGCAGTCGCCTATCTCGAACCCTTTATGGAAGAAGAGCGCAGGGCCGGCGGCAAGGAGCCCGAGGCCAAGGGTCGTGTGCTGATGGCCACCGTGAAGGGTGATGTGCACGATATTGGTAAGAATATCGTCGGTGTGGTTCTTCAGTGCAACAATTATGAGGTCGTCGATCTCGGCGTCATGGTGCCTGCCAACGACATTCTCGACAAAGCCGCAGAGCACAATGTTGATGTGATCGGTTTGTCAGGGCTCATCACACCATCACTCGACGAAATGGTGGGCGTTGCGAAAGAGATGACCCGTCGCGGCATGAAGCAACCTTTGATGATCGGCGGCGCGACCACGTCTAAGGCGCACACGGCGGTGAAGATTGCTCCGGCCTATGACAAAGGCGTGATCTATGTCAGCGACGCCAGCCGCGCGGTCGGTGTGGTCAGTGATCTGATCTCCGAGGAGCGACGCGATGGCTACCTTCAAGGAATTACCAATGAATATGACACTGTTCGCGAGAGTTTCGCCAAGCGCCAGAAAAAAGAAGATCGTGTCACCATCGCCGCGGCGCGGGCCAATGCCCATAAACTGAATGCAAAGGTGCCGCCTGCGCCCCTGAAGCCTGGCCTTCACACATTCAAAGATGTGCCGCTCACGGATCTTGTTCCTTACATTGATTGGACACCGTTTTTCGCATCCTGGGACCTCATTGGACGCTACCCTGATATTCTCGATGACAAGATCGTGGGTGAGGCTGCGCGGTCACTTTATGCTGACGCGCAAGAGACCCTGAAGCAGCTTCTCCATGAGACATGGTTCCGCGCTGACGCTGTGTGCGGACTGTTTCCTGCCAACCGCGATGGTGACGATATTGTTGTCTGGACCGATGAAACCCGCACGAAAGAGCAAGCGCGTTTTCAGTCGATCCGCCAGCAGATGAACAAAAAAGGCAAGTCCGCCAACGCGGCACTCTCCGACTTCATCAGCGCGACGGAGGCTGATTATATTGGCGGCTTTGCCGTTACCGCAGGGCACGGTGAGGACGATGTCGTCAAGCAGTTCAATGATCGCGGCGACAATTATGGCTCGATCATGGCTTCGGCCCTTGCGGACCGTTTTGCTGAAGCGATGGCAGAGTGGCTGCATGAAAAAGTGCGGCGCGAGCTTTGGGGTTACGAAACAGGGCCAAAAGCACCAGCGGTCGATCTGATTGCTGAGGGTTATCAAGGGATCCGCCCTGCACCTGGCTATCCTGCGCAGCCTGATCATACCGAGAAGGGTGTGCTGTTCGAACTCCTCGGCGCGGAAAAGGCGACAGGTATTTCGCTCACGGAAAGCTATGCCATGCAGCCTGGCGCTTCGGTCTCCGGGCTTTATTTTGCGCACCCGGACAGTTTCTATTTCGGTACAGGCAAAATCGGCCGCGACCAGGTCGAGGATTACGCGAAGCGTAAAGGCTGGGATACGGCGACGGCGGAGAAATGGCTCGCGCCCATTCTTGCCTATGACGCATGAAAAAGCCTGGCACGGATGGCCAGGCTTGATCATCGCTCAGATGTTACAAGAGCGACTAAAGAACTTTAAGATCGACGGCGCTCGTTTTGTTGCGGCGATCATCCGTGAAAAGCTCATAGGAGACTTTTTGATCTTCTTTCAATTCGCGAAGACCTGAACGTTCGACTGCGGAGATATGCACGAAGATATCCGCGCCGCCGTCGTCAGGCTGGATAAATCCATAGCCTTTTGTTCCGTTGAACCACTTCACTTTACCGGTTGCCATGGTGCTGGCTCCTTCTTTCCTATTCGCCCGCATAGGGCCTTGTGCCGAGCATGCGGGGGAATGTCGAAGAGCCGTCGGTCCGACGGTAGTCCAAGTCGAAGACCGACCGTATGCACTTGCGAAGTTGGCCCGACCATATGAGACGGTCAAGCAAAAAGGCAGAAGCCTGATCGAGTTGGATAATCCGTCATCAAGGCGCAGGCGATGGTTAGCCGAGGCGCTTGATCTCGATGCCTTGCTCCTGGACTTTGCGATAAAGTGTGGAGCGGCCGATGCCGAGGCGACGGGCAACTTCCGACATTTGACCTTTGTACATGTCGATCGCCGCTGCGATAAGATCACGCTCGATATTCTGAAGGGACCGCAAGTGGCCTTCACGGTCCAGCAGCTCGATCAGGTCCCCTTGGGATGTCGCCGCGCTCATCGGGTTGATGAGGGGCTCATCGTCTTGCGTCATCGGGGGGCCTTCGCCGATGCCTGCATCTTCGAAGCATGTGGCCATGGTTGGAAAATCACCAGCCGAGAGCCATTGATCTTCAGCCAGGACAACGGCGCGATAGATCGTGTTTTCGAGCTGGCGGACATTGCCGGGCCAGTCCTGGTCAACGAGAACTTCCAGGACCTCATGGCGCACACCGCGCACGTCACGATGCTCCTCTGCATTGTAGCGATTGATGAAGTGCTGAATAAGATCTGGCACATCTTCGCGGCGCTCCCGCAAGGGCGGCACCTCCACGGGGAAGACGTTGAGGCGGTAGTAGAGGTCCTCACGGAAAGTGCCTTCACGGACAGCTTCGCCAAGGTCGCGATTGGTGGCCGAGATGACCCGCACATCAACTTTCACAGGTTTTTTCGAGCCGACCGGGTCCACTTCGCCTTCTTGCAAAGCACGGAGGAGTTTAACTTGGGTTTCTAAGGGCAGCTCACCCACCTCATCGAGGAAGAGCGTGCCGCCATTGGCCTCTTGGAACTTACCGATATGCTTGGCTGTGGCACCGGTGAAGGCGCCTTTTTCATGGCCGAAAAGGATCGACTCCACGAGGTTTTCCGGGATCGCACCGCAATTCACGGTGACGAAAGCACCGCCAGCGCGCTCGGATGAGCCTTGAATGGCGCGGGCAATCATTTCCTTGCCCACGCCGCTTTCGCCGGTGATCAGGATCGGGATGGTCGATGCGGCCGCGCGTTCAGCCAGTTTCAGGCAGCGGCGGAAGGCGCCCGATGTGCCAACGACGTCGTCGAAGCTCATCTGTCCTTCTTTTTTGCGCTTAAGCCTAGAGACTTCCGTGCGCAGTGAGGTCACATTGAGTGCGTTGCCGATACCCACGACCACACGCTCCGGCGATGCCGGTTTGACAAAGAAATCGACGGCACCGTGCTGCATGGCTTTGACGGCCGTATCGACACCGCCCTGGGCGGTCAGAACGATCACCGGAAGATCGGGCTTCACCGTGCGCAACTCTTCGAGCACATCCATGCCGGAGACATGGGGCATGACGAGATCCAGCATCATCAGGTCGACAGCGTTGCCGCCATCGCCCCGCAAGACATCAAGCGCTTGCTCGCCGCCCTCGGCTTCTTTGACGAAATAGCCTCCACGCTCGCACACCGCCCGCATGAGGCGGCGGGTGGTGGGGTCATCGTCGACGAGGAGCACGGATTTCGTCATGGGGTCCCGAGGTTAAAATGGCCAAGTTCTGTGGAATATGCCGTTACACTGTAAAGATCCGGTTGCCGGGTGCTCTGCCAAGGAGCATTTTGGAAGGATTGCCCCATGGCTGATGGCAAGACTTTCGTTTGCCTCGACAATGTTGCTAGAAGGCTCACGTTAACGTGTCGTGCCAGAGTGAAAGGGCCATCCAATGAAGCTTGCTGGGATCAAGGCTGCCGCTGAAGTCAGATCTCCTCTGACGCCCGATACGATCAAAAAGTGCATTGGTTTAGGCTATGATGTTGTGGTGGAGCCTGGGCTCGGCGCTCGTGCGGGTTTTCCCGATAAGGTGCTGACCGACGCCGGTGCGACGGTCTCGTCTGATGCTGCCTCCGGGGCTGATCTTGTGCTCTCGGCAGGCCCTCTCAATGATGAAGAATCGGCAAAACTGTCGCGGGGTGCGCGCCTGATCGGTGTTCTCGATCCTTATGATGCCAAGGACCGCATCACCGCCTTGGCCAATGAGGGTGTCGATGCGTTCTCGATGGAGCTGATGCCGCGGATCACCCGTGCGCAGTCGATGGACGTTCTGTCGAGCCAAGCCAACTTGGCAGGCTACAAAGCCGTGATCGATGCGTCGGCCCATTACAGCCGCGCCTTCCCGATGATGATGACCGCCGCGGGCACGGTTCCGCCGGCCAAGGTTTTTGTCATGGGCGCAGGGGTCGCCGGTCTTCAAGCCATCGCCACCGCGCGCCGTCTTGGCGCTATTGTCTCGGCCACCGACGTCCGTGCTGCCGCAGGCGAGCAAATCGAATCCCTGGGCGGGACCTTCATCTTCGTCAAAGAGGCAATGGAGGAGGGCGAAGGCACGGGGGGCTATGCAAAGGAGCTGACGCCCGAGCAGCAAAAGGCACAACAAGAGCTTGTCGCTGAGCATCTCAAGAAGATGGATGTGGTGATCACCACGGCACTGATCCCCGGCCGTCCTGCGCCGAAGCTCATCACCTCGGACATGCTGAGCAACATGAAAACCGGCTCGGTGATTGTCGATCTCGCAGCGCCCCGCGGCGGCAATGTCGATGGTGAGGCGGAGGGTGTGATGGTCCTCAAACCCGCAAGCATTCTCGATGGTCTCGCCGGTGAGGCCTCGAACCTTCTGGCCCGCAATTTCTTGAGCTTCGTCACGCTGATTACGGACAAGGACGAGAAAGCCATCAAGATCGATCCCGAGGATGAGATCATCCAAGGCATTCAACTGACCCGCGACGGTCAAATCATCCATGAGCGTTTCAAAGACGCAGGCTGAACATTATACGCTCCGTTCGAGCGCCCAAGGAGACTATGCTGATGATCCAGGACAGCGACAATCAACCCGCCGAAGACCTCGAAATCGCAGCAGAAGAACTGCGCGAAGCGGCGGAGCGTCTGAATGATGTCGCGGCCGATGCTGAAATGGCTGCAAACGAAACATCAAGCTTGCTGGAGCCCCTTGCCAATTTGGCAGAAGCAGCGGGACCGAGCGGGTTTATCTATCTGGCCGCGATCTTCGCACTCGCCTGTTTTGTCGGCTATTATGTTGTGTGGTCCGTGACACCGGCGCTGCACACACCGCTGATGTCGGTGACCAACGCCGTCTCGTCCGTGGTGATCGTTGGTGCGCTGATCGCTGTGGGCGCCGATGTCGCCGAGTCGCCAGCGGGCGGTTGGAGCCGTGCCTTCGGTGTGCTGGCCGTGGGCCTTGCCTCGGTCAATATCTTTGGCGGCTTCCTGGTCACCAACCGCATGCTCGCCATGTACAAAAAGAAAGAAGGCTAGGCGCGGCGGGCAAACCCATGCCCCCACGCTGGTCGTCTGTAGAGTGAACCAAGGCTCGGAGCCAAGAGTATGAACACGAACATCACCGCCGTTCTCTATATCATTGCTGGGATCTTGTTCATCCTGGCGCTCAGGGGACTGTCGAGCCCCGCAACGTCGCGGTCGGGTAACCGCAACGGTATGATTGGTATGGGGATCGCTGTCTTCGCGACCTTGTTCTCGGAGCAGTTCTTATCCTCCGCCGGAGCGGGGGCCTGGCTTCTGGTGGCTCTCGCCGTTGGTGTGGGCGGGGCGTTTGGTGCCTACCGTGCACGGACGGTGGCAATGACCGAGATGCCGCAGCTCGTGGCCTTCTTCCACGCGCTGGTGGGGACGTCGGCGGTGCTTATCGCCTGGTCAGCCTTCTTGGCGCCTGTGGCCTACGGTATTGGTGAGCCTGGGCACATCCACGCCCAAGCCATCATCGAAATGGCGATCGGTGTTTTCGTCGGTGCCGTGACGTTCTCAGGTTCTGTCATCGCCTATGCCAAGCTCGCTGGCCGCATGTCGGGCAAGCCGATCCTTCTGCCTGCGCGCCATATCATCAACATTGCGCTTGCGGCATTGACGTTGATCCTCATCTTGATGCTTTGCACCGGTGTTCAGAACCCGCTTCTTTTCGGTATTCTGACGGCCATCGCTTTTGCCATGGGTGTTCTTCTAATCATCCCCATCGGCGGCGGCGACATGCCGGTGGTGGTGTCGATGCTCAACTCCTATTCGGGCTGGGCGGCGGCTGGTATCGGTTTCACGCTTCAGAACATGGCGCTGATCATCACCGGCGCTTTGGTCGGCGCATCCGGCGCGATCCTCTCCTACATCATGTGTAAGGGTATGAACCGCAGCTTCGTCTCGGTCATTCTTGGCGGCTTTGGCGGCGATGACGCAGCGGTCAGTGCAAGCGGCGATGCAGAAGAGCGGCCAGTGAAGCAAGGCTCCGCCGAAGATGCGGCCTTTATCATGAAAAATGCTGGGAAAGTCATTGTCGTCCCCGGCTACGGCATGGCCGTGGCCCAGGCCCAGCATGCTCTCCGCGAAATGGCTGACACCCTCAAAAAGGAAGGCGTCGAGGTGAAATACGCCATCCACCCCGTGGCAGGCAGGATGCCGGGCCACATGAACGTGCTCTTAGCCGAAGCCAATGTGCCCTATGACGAGGTTTTCGAGCACGAAGACATCAATTCGGAGTTCTCAGGCGCCGACGTGGCGTTCGTTATCGGCGCGAATGATGTCACCAACCCGGCGGCCAAAACCGATAAAACCTCGCCAATCTACGGCATGCCGATCCTCGACGTCGAAAACGCAGGCACGGTGCTCTTCGTCAAACGCGGCATGTCCGCAGGCTATGCCGGTGTGCAGAACGAGCTTTTCTTCCGCGACAACACCATGATGCTGTTCGGCGATGCGAAAAAGATGTGCGAAGACATTGTTAAGGCAATGGATTGATATCGGGTCCTATTTGCGGGCCTTGCGCCCATGCGCTATTCGCACGCTCAACACAGAACTGAAAAGGATGGACCCCATGCACATCGCGCCAAACGATTCCGACCAATTGCCGGAAGAGACCATCACATCGCGGGTGAACACCTATGGTGGTATGATGCACTTTGGTTATGTCTGGTTCCTGCCGCTGGTGCTCGCCTTTGTGATGATCATCACGGTACTGATGTTAAAGGGCGGGATTCTCACCGCGATCGGCGTTGGTTTTTTGACGTTTTTGGGCGTGCTTGCCATTTCCAAGACGTTTTTCGTTCACTGACGGCGCCAGTTTAAGAGGGGGGCATGATGAGGAAGATCCTGGCATGGATTTTGGGCTGCGCGGGTCTCGCTGGATGCTCCGACACGCCCGACATTCAACAACCATTGGTTCCTGTTTCGGAAGCGGTGCCTTCGCGCGCTGAGGGTACTGTCCGTGTTGCGACATTTAATGTTGCTTTTTTTCGCGATGAACCCGGCGCCTTGATTGCCGATCTGGAGCTTGGCAACCATCCGCGAGCGGAAGCCATTCGCGCTATCATCAACAGTGTCGATCCTGATATTCTGGTGATCAACGAGATTGACTATGATGAGGAGGGCCGAGCGATCAATCTTTTCGCAAACGCTCTCGGCACTGACTATGATTTTCGCCTAGCGCTCCCCTCCAACACAGGTGTGGCCAGTTGGACGGATCTCGATAATGACGGACGGTCCGATCACGCACCAGGAACGGGCAATTATGGCAATGATTCCTTTGGCTACGGACAATTTCCTGGTCAGTATGCTTTTGCGGTAATCTCCCGTTACCCCATCGACGAGGCCGCGGTGCGGACGTTTCAGAAACTCCTGTGGCGGGATCTGCCCAACAATCTCATGCCAACCGATTTTTACTCGGATGATGCCCAGGAAGTTTTCCGTCTATCGTCCAAAAACCATGCGGTTGTACCGATCAATGTGGGCGAGAACACCTTGCATATGGTGCTCGCGCACCCAACACCGCCAGGTTTTGATGGCCCCGAAGATCGGAATGGCCGCCGCAACAATGATGAAATCCGCCTGCTGATGGAAATGGTGGCCGCACCTGACGCCAATTGGCTTGTGGATGATGCAGGTCAGCAAGGTGGTCTGCCTCCAGGCAGTGCTTTTGTTCTTGCCGGTGATCTC
>JBCCTG010000021.1:0-14163 GCA_039198735.1 Pseudomonadota bacterium
AAGAGGATCAGGCTTGGCGATCATCTCACTCACTTTACCATGCATGGGCACTTGAGCGCGGATGATGTTGGCCCCGTGGGCCTGGGCAATCGCTTGATGGCCGAGGCAAACACCGAAAAGAGGGATCTTGGCATCTTTGGCGGCACCCACGAGGTCAAGGCACATCCCGGCCTGGTCAGGGTCGCAAGGGCCCGGTGAAATGATGATCGCTTGCGGGCGAAGAGCAAGGGCATCCCGCGCGCTCATGGCATCGTTGCGGATGACCTTTGCGGTGTCGCCGAAGGGCGCGAGGAGCTGCACCAGGTTGTAGGTGAAGCTATCATAGTTATCGATGACGAGGATCATGGGAACCAAAGCTTGCGATTGAAGGGTTTAGCATCTCAGGCCGCGTTCGCAACGCAGGCGATTCTCGCGGCGCTTTGCCTGATCACGCAAGGCTTTGCCGAAGAGTTGCGCGGGGGCGAACAGACGACATTGCGTCTGCCGCCGCGCGAGGATGATCGTCCGAAAGTGGCGATCGTTATTGATGATCTGGGGCTCGATTGGCGCCGGTTCGAGGCGGTGGATGCTTTGCCCTTGCCCCTGACCTTAGGCTTCCTGCCTTATGGGGTGCATGCCCAGGCCATGCTCGACAGCGCTTCGCCGCGGCACGAGCCGATCCTGCACCTACCGATGGAGCCCCGCCGAGACAAAAGCTCAGCCGGGCCCGATATGGTAAGCCCTGGCCCGCCTGAAAGCATTCGTGCATCGCTTACGAAGAACCTCCGTAAGCTGACGGGCTATCGCGGGATCAACAATCATACGGGCAGCCGTATGACAGCCAACAGGGCGGGCATGACAGTGGTCTTGAAAGAGCTTGCCGCGGCGGAGCTTTATTTCCTCGACAGCGGGACCACTGGCCGGCCTGTCGCAGCCAGCCTTGCTGAAGACACCGGCGCGATCGTTTTGCAAGCGGACCTCTTCATTGATGGTGACCAAGGGCGACGGGGTCGTCCCCATGCTGAGCGTCAACTCGATCTCTTGGTCCATCTTGCACGCAAGAACGGTAGCGCCATCGGCATCGGTCATCCCTACCCCGAAACTCTCGCCGCCATCGCAGGTTGGGCCGAGGACAAGAGCGCCGCGGTGCGGTTCGTCACCGTGGGCGAGCTTGCCGAAGAGCAAGGCTTCGAAACCGAAGCCGAGGTCTCGGCTTTACGCTTTTGATCAACTGCCTTGTGCTGCACGCATAAAGGCTTGCTTGATCGCTGCGCTTTTGGCTTCGCATTCCTGAAGCTCTGCCTGCGGATCGCTATCATAAACGACCCCAGCACCAGCTTGCACGTGCACCTTGCCGTCTTTGACCACCGCCATGCGCAGGCCGATGCAGCTATCGAACTCTCCATCGGCGCCGAAATAACCGATCGCTCCGCCATAAGGCCCGCGGGCAGAATGTTCGAGTTCGTCGATGATTTCCATCGCGCGGATCTTCGGCGCGCCTGTCAAAGTCCCCGCAGGGAAACCGTTGAGCATCGCATCGAGCGGTGTCAGTCCCTTTTTCAGTGTACCGCGCACATCCGATGAGATATGCATCACATGGCTGTAGCGCTCAATGACGAAGGTCTCGACGGGTTTGACCGAACCAAGCTTGGCGCTGCGCCCCACATCGTTCCGGCCAAGGTCCAGAAGCATGAGATGCTCGGCCCGTTCTTTCTTGTCGGCCAGCAGTTCCTTTTCGAGGGCGATGTCCTCGTCCGGTGTGGCGCCGCGCGGCCTGGTCCCGGCGATGGGGCGAATCGTGACCTCACCGTTCCGGACACGGACAAGAATCTCAGGACTTGCACCCAAAAGTGTCGCCGGTTCAAAATTGAGATAGAATAAAAACGGTGAGGGATTGATACGCCGCAATTGACGATAGGCATCGAGCGCTTGACCTGTGTAGTCAGCCGAATAGCGTTGGCTCAAAACCACCTGGAAGACATCGCCGGCGCGAATGTATTCCTTCGCCTGCTGAACAGCACCAATATACTCCTGGGACGCCATATTGGATTGAAAATTCGGCATCGGTGTTGGCCCGCCATGAGGAGCCGTGAGCGGTGCACGCAATTGATCGAGGAGCGCTTCTAGACGGGCTTCCGCCTCTTGATAAGCCTGCTCAGCAGTTTGCTCATTCAGAGGGCGAACCGTTGTGACGAGCACAACCTCGCGTTTGACACTGTCAAAGGTTGCCACCACCCGTGGCCGCACCAGATAAGCATCAGGCAGAGCCAAGTCATCGTCCGGCCTGTTGGGCAAATGCTCCACATACCGAACGAAATCGTAAGCAAAATAACCAAACAGCCCCGAAGCCATGGGCGGCAGATCCAGCTCCACCTCCCGCAGCATCGGCGTGCGTGAGGCCTCTGTCAGCTTGCGTAGCGCCGCGAGAGCATCTTGGCCGCTTTCAAGAACCTGCCCCTTCTCATCCAAGAGCTGAGCATGATTGTCCTTGCACGTCCAAACGATGTCAGGATCCATGCCAATGGTCGAGTAACGGGCAAGTTGATCGCCGCCTTCCACCGATTCCAAAAGAAACGAACCCGGAGCATCACCGGTGAGCTTTAAATAGGCCGAAAGCGGTGTTTCGAGATCACCGACAAAGCGCCGGTAGACAAGCTGCGGCTCGCCTTCCTCAAAACCTACGCGGAAGGTGTCAAAACCAGGCTGCGCCTTTGCAAAGGCGTCGTCCGTCACTGACCTTGACCCAGTGCGCGCGCCAACTCGCGTTCATTGGTGGTGACTTTGGTTTCGGCTTGCAAGGCCTCGATATAGGTCGCGTAAAGTTCCTCCGTGAGCTGCTCACCGAACTGCTCTGCCACGACGGGCATCACGGCCATCACCTCTTGCCCATTACCAAAATCGACATCCGTGACCACCAATCCGTAAACAGCATTGTCGCTGGATAGGACCGTTGTCGCCTGGCCGACACTTGCTGCAAAGATATCGGGCAACGTCTCCCGAGGCACGAGCTCACCAGCATCGGTGAGGGTCACGAGACCTTCCTTCACAGCTCCGCCAAGCGCTAACGTCGCTTCGTCAAAGGTCTGGCCTTGCGCCTGCAAAGATACAAAACGGGCAGCCAGATCGTTCGCAGCACGGTCCCCGCGTCGTTCAAGGAAAGCTGTGCGGACAGAGGCTTTCACCTCTTCAAAAGGTTGCGGCGCAGGCGGCGTGATGCTCTCGACACCGACAAATCCGTAGCCATCCTCCAAACGAATGGCCGCGCTCTCCTCACCAGTCGTCAGCGTGCGGCCTTCGGCGGCAAGAACACGGTTCAAGGCCGCAATCGACCCATTAGGGGTGAAAAGCTCAGCATCCACAGGGCCAACTGTTCGCGCCTCAAGCCCCAAGGTCGATGCCGCCTCATCGAGGGTTGCCCCTTCGTCACGGGCCAGCTCCACCGCCTCGACAAGTTCCACAAGACGCTCTTCAGCAATCTCAGCACGCAGGGTTTCCGTAAGCGCATCGCGCTGGTCGTCCAAACTGGGCGTTTCGGTCTTATTAATGGCGCTCACCTCAGCATAAAGAACACCAAACGGCGTTTCGATTGGCCCAAGACGGGCGCCGACCTCTGCTGCGAACACCGCTTCGGCAAGCTCTTCATTGATGATCGCATTGCGCGCCTGATCGTTGAAGGACATAACCGTCGCGCCAGTGGCCTCGGCAATCGCATCGACATCCCCGCCGCTTTCAGCCTGCGCGGCAGCTTGTTGCTGGGCATCGGTCGTGTTGAGGCTCACCTGGCGATAGCTACGGGTTTGCGCGGCGGCGAGCTGTCCCTGGCGGGATTGGAAGAGCTGCTGGATATCCTCTTCGGACACCTCGATATCATCAGCAACGTCATCCGCTTTGATCGTCAAGACCGTATACGTGCGATATTCCGGTGACAGGTAGCGGCTCTGATTGTCTGTGTAGAACTTTTGAAACTCCTCATCGGTTGGTTCTTCGGTCTCACCGACAGGCAGTTCGGCAACCCTGATGCGACGCTCTTCAAACTGGCGCAAAAGAAGAAGCCGTGTCAGACTATCCGGCGCCGGCGCGGCCGCCGCCAAGGCTTCCACCATTTGTGTGCGAACGATCTCGCCCGCGGCCAACTCACCGAAACGGCTCACCGAGAGCCCTTGTTGCTGCAGCGCGAAGGCAAGACGCTGGTTATCAAACCGTCCCGTCTCCGGATTTTTGAAGACATCAATGTTCTCGATATAGGCACGCACCACCTCGTCAGGGGCCACAAGGCCAAGACGCTTGGCCTCGTTTTCCTGGAGGGCACGCAGGGTCAGAACTTCAATCGTTTGCTGCTGCACCCCTGAAGCAACCGCTTGCTCGCGGGTGAGGCCGGGGTTTTGCTGTTGCAGGGTCGCGATGCGGCCACGCACCTCAAGCTCCACATCGCGGACCGAATAGCCGATCTTGCCCACCTGCAAGGCCGAGCCGCGCCCAAAATTCTCAAGGCTGGTCACGCCGGTAAAAGCCATCGCCAAAATGATGAGGCCACCAATGACCCATGCGGTGACGCCTTTCATGGCGCCTCTGATGAGGTTCAGCACTCCAAAAACCTTTCCGTCTTCGACGATCGTCAGCGTTTGGATGGCAACGGCGCTGTTGGCAAGGCGTCCTGCCCCCCCCAGAAGGAGTCCAACAAGGGAGATGTGGATGACATTGATCGTCGGCAATTGGAAAATGAATGGGCTGCGTGGGTCTTTGGCGGAGCTTGGCAAGATGCTCGACGGTGCAGAAGCCGCGCGGAAAGACGGCAGGCACATTGTCATCTGCCCGCCAGCAACTTTGCTCGCAGCCTTTAGCGAGGCTTGCCGCGACACCGATGTGCAAACCGGCGGGCAGGACTGCCACACCGAGCCTTCGGGTGCGCATACCGGTGATCTTTCAGCCGATATGCTGTCCGACGCCGGGGCCACCTATTGCATTGTGGGGCATTCCGAAGTGCGCGCCGCCCGCGTAGAGACCGATGAAATCCTGCGGGCCAAGGTTGAGGCGGTGCTGCGGGTGGGCATGGTGCCTATTTTCTGCGTCGGTGAGAGCCTTGATGAGCGCCAGTCCTTGAAGGCCGAAGAGGTGGTGAACCGCCAATTGGATGTGGTTGCGAACAAAGCCGACCGGGTGATCGTCGCCTATGAGCCCATCTGGGCCATCGGCACGGGCCTCACGCCCAAAATCGAAGACATCGCAGCCATGCACGCCACCATGCATGCGAAAGTCGGCGCGAAAACACCGCTTCTTTACGGAGGCTCGGTCAAGCCCAATAACGCCGTTGACATCCTTTCGATCGATCATGTGGGCGGCGTGCTCGTCGGTGGGGCGAGCCTTTTGGCAAAGGACTTCTTGATGATCGCGCGCGCAGGCTGATGTCGGTTCAGCTTCTTCTTCTGATCTCCTTCGGTTTGGCCGTGGCGACGATCCTGTTGTCCTATTGGCAGGATCGGCGCGCGGGACGCCATCGCCCCCCTGCCGGTGAGATGATCGCCACAGAAGAAGGCCCCATTCACATGATCGAGCGGGGTGCGCCGGGCAAAAAGCTACCCGTGGTGATGGTTCATGGCACCTTCACCAATGCCCTCGACATGGACCTCGATCTCTCCGGCGCACTCTCCCACGAGCGGCAGGTCTTGATTCCTGACAGGCCTGGCCATGGTTTCAGCGCACGTCCCGCCGATGGCTACCGAATCGATGTCCAAGTGGCCGCTTTGCGCGAAGCCGTTCGTGCACGCGGAGTCGAGCGCTACATCGTGATGGGTCAGAGCTACGGCGCGGCAACTGCCCTCGTCTGGGCCCTCGCCTACCCCGAAGACGTGGCCGGTGTGGTGCTTGTCGCGCCGGTCAGCCATCCGTGGCCTGGCGGGCTGCGCTGGTATGTGCGGGTGGCCACCAACCCGATCTATGGTTGGTTTTTTCGTCGAACCTTCATTGCACTTTATGCCCGTTACGGCATCCGCCGCGGCGTCGCTCGCGCGCTCAAAGGCTCCAAAGCCTCGTCCTATTATTTCGATAGAGTGCGAGCAAAGCTCGCTTTTCGTGCGCAAGAATTCAAATGGAATGCCCAGGATCTCTGCCGCCTTTACGAACAGCTCGTCCCCTTACAGCAGTGCTATCGGGAGATCGATGTGCCGGTTGAAGTGGTCGCCGGAACCCATGATCTGACCGTCGTGCTTCCTATCCACGGACAGAAATTGGGGGAAGAGATTCCCGACTGCGGTCTCGATGTGGTCGAGGGCGGTGGGCATGCGCTGCACCATTCCCACCCCGAAAGGGTGGTCGCCGCCGTGGCCCGTGTCGATAAGCGGGTTGAAATCGCCCGCCGCTCGCCTCTAGAGAGCGCTCTTCGAGCGATTGGCGCGGTCTTTCCGCAGCGGGTCGCGAGCAAGCAGGAAGCCTCATGATCGCGATCATCCTGACGATCCACACCATGATCGTTCTCGCCCTGGTGGGCGTTGTTCTTCTCCAGCGTTCCGAAGGGGGCGCCCTCGGCATGGGCGGCGGAGGCGGTGGCCTCATGTCCGGCAGGGGCGCGGCCACCGCGCTCACCCGCACCACGACCGTGCTGGCCGCGCTTTTCTTCACAAGCTCACTCTTGCTGGCGCTCGCCGCCGATCGCGGCGAAGGCACAGCCGATTTCCTACCGACGCAAGATGAAGAACTTGAAGAGGACGACTTCTCCGACATTCTCGGCGCGCCCTCGGATGACGCCGCACCGCAAAGCTCCAGCGACGCTTTTTCGTTGCCCGACAGTTTGGGGATTGAAACAGCTCCAACAGCCGTGCCGGAGAGCGAATCCCCCGCTGCGGATGATGCGACCGCTGAAACCAACAAGGATTTAGGGCCGGTTCCCACACCGAAGCCAGACGAGGAATAAAGCTTCCGTCCAGAAGCCAATCTTTGCGGACTGCTTAGAATTTCCTCGAAAGGCTTAGCGCGGCAAAGGCTTGGATTTCACTCTCCTCTTCGAACTGGGGTGAGCGTGCCGTGGCGCTGATGGCGCCCTGGTATTTGCCGATTTGCACCACAGCGCCGATTTCGAAATCGCTGACAATCACTTCGCTGCTCACATCGGCGATGTTCTCATCACGGAAAAAACTGTCGTCGAGAACGATGTTGTGGGCCACCGCGCGCACATCGCCGCCCATATAGACGTGCCACGTGGGCGACATCCGTTCGGTGAAGAACGAAGGGCCGCCATTGATCGCTGTACGGACCCTCGGTGTTGAGAATGTGCTGGTGACACCGGGACCCCAACGCAGGGTGGAGCCGCCGCCAAGCCCCGTGTACTTATTGCCTGCCGAGACAACGCCGCTGATGATCATATCAAATGGTTTGCCGAAGAGGCTCGCTTCGCGCAGGAAACGTTTTTGAACATTGTAGTGAAAATTCAGCAGGAACTCATCGTCGATTTGGTTGTTCCAGCCTTGCGGCTCCACATCGCCGGTGATGCTGTGCACAGCTTTTTGAATAGGTTCGGCGAGGGCTGAGGGGCCGATCAAACCAACTTCGACCGAGAACCGATCGAGGCGCCGGCTCTGTTGGACCATCCACACCGTTTCCGCCGTGAACACACCGGCCCAAGGATGCTCACCAGGCTGAGGACCGGCGGGCCGGAGGTTATCGGGGGTGTAGAAAGCGTGGGTCAGGGTGAAACCACGCCGCGTCACCGCATCGCCTTGGGGCCTGACGAGGGTGTTGGCGAGAAAAGCACTGAAACCTGCCAGGGGCTTGGTGCCGCTGACATAGCCAATTTGGGCACCACTGGTGTAGTTGTCATCTTCCCTGGTGAAACTGTCGTTCTCCACGAGAAGCGTCCACGTCGCGCGCGGATCGTCCAGCACCGGTTGTGCCAGCGCTGTGCTTCCCGTTGCCCATCCCGCCACAAGGATGAGAAAACATCCGATCGTCTTCATCTCGGTTCCCGCTCGCTCCGCTATGATCATTGGCTGGCATATGCCCCACATTTGAGACCGTCTATGCCCACAAAAGGGTAATTTTCTAGGCAATGGTGAAAAAAACACACTTTCGCTCATGGGAAGCTGCGATTGCGCAAAAAGAACAGTCTCGCAACAAACGTCCATGGGGCAGGAAACAATCGAGTGGTCAAACCCATGCTTACGTCAGCAAGGTGATGGCATCACATGATGCCCGTTGGGTTCAGGTCTTGATCATGAAATGTGTTGGATTTTTAACTTGATGACAGCTAAAGATTTTTTGGGTGGTGGGGGTGCGAAGTTTTGAATTTTGATGCCTATCGGTCGTGCAAACGCTTCGTCAATTTGGACGGCCTACGCTTTTGCTGTATTCTTGCTGTCCTGTGGCACCATCAAATTCCTCTTAATGACGCAACACGCTGGCAGATCTTCTCGCGCGGTTTTGTCGGGGTTGATTTCTTCTTCGTCATCAGCGGATTTTTGATCACAACATTGTTGCTCCGGGAAAAGAGCAACACTGGTCAGATTTCGCTGAAAAGATTTTATTGGCGGCGAGCACTGCGCATTTTACCGCCTTACTTTTTGATCGTGACAGCTGTGACGTTGTATTTCGGTGTGGTGAACGGACAAAATGCAGCGCTTGAACGCGCACCTTACTATTATTTCTTTCTCGCTAACTTCCTAGAAGGGGACACGGCGTTTCTCAGTCCGACATGGTCTTTATCGGTGGAGGAACAATACTACTTGCTCTGGCCTTTGATGTTGATTGCGGTGGCAGCGCCGCGAATCCCATGGCTCGTCCTTGTGCTGATTATCGTGAATGTTGTGATTTCGAGCAACTTTTTGCCAGCACTTCTCGAGGGCGAGATCAATGTCGGTCAACTGCGTTTCAACCGCACATCTGCTATGTTTGCGCCGATTTTGATCGGCTCGCTTGCAGCCCTGACGATGCATGAAAGGCGCGGCTATCAGGGCCTTGCCAAAACCTTAGGCAATCCATGGGCATTGCTTGTTCTGGTGATCAGTCTTGTGGTTCTGCTGCAATGGGCACCGCAATCCCTTGCGGGCCTTCCCAATTTGGTCATGCATCTCATCATGGCTGCATTTTTAGTCAGTGTCGTGATCCAAGAAAAAAACCCGCTCTCAAGCATGCTTCAAAACCCCCTGATCGTGCGCATTGGTGCGGTCAGTTATGGGATTTACCTCTACCATATGGTGGCCCGTCATGTCGTGAACAAAGGCCTCAACACTGTCGGCATAGAGAGCGAATGGGCGGCACTGGTGCTTTATGCCGTGCTGTCTTACGTTATGGCAGAGATCAGCTTCCGAATATGGGAAAGCTTTTTCTTGCGATTCAAGAATGACGACCCGCGCGTGCTTTTTCGCTCATGGTTGCTGTCGCCTCAAAAGCTCCTGATAAGGAAATAGCGTAGGTTTTCTCGAAGCGGCCAACGTCTCGGTGCTCAAGACGCACCGCCAGGGTGCGCGATCCGCTCTCGGCCCACTCATCTTTGATGACGTCGCCGTGGCGATAGAGCCAAGCCGCCGCTTCGCCTGCATCGGCAGAAAGCTTAGCGATGATTTCCACGCGAAACGCTGTCAGCTCCTGATCGATCAGGGCAAGGAGTTCGTCGACCCCCTCACCTGTCATGGCTGACACGGCCACGGTCAGGGGGTCGTTCGGCGTGCCTTCGGCGACCTCGGCACGGGCGCGTGCAGCCCCACGCAATCCGGCGGCGGACGGCAAGGTCTCGTCACCTTCAGAACTCAAATTATCGATTTTGTTCCACGCTTCGATGAAGACAGCGTCCGTGTCCTCGGTCAGCCCAAGTTCGGCAAGCACTTTGATGACGTCCGCCCGCTGCGCATCACTTTCAGGGTGCGGATAGTCACGCACATGCACGACGATATCCGCTTCGAGAACCTCTTCGAGGGTGGCGCGAAAGGCCGCCACCAAAGTTGTGGGAAGATCACTGATGAACCCCACTGTATCGGAAAGAATGGCCGGTGTGCCGGAGGGAAGCGCGATCTGGCGCATCAGGGGATCGAGGGTTGCGAAAAGAAGGTCTTCAGCGAAGGTATCTTCCCCGGTGATCCGCTTAAAGAGAGTTGACTTGCCCGCATTGGTGTAGCCGACTAGGGCGACCACCGGCTGGGGGGCCCGCTTGCGCTTGCGGCGTTGCAAATTCCGTGTGCGCCGCACATCCTCAAGTTCGGCCTTCAGCCGGTCGATCTTGTCCTGCAGGATGCGGCGGTCACTCTCGATCTGCCGCTCGCCAGGCCCGCCAAGGAAGCCCGCGCCGCCGCGCTGCCGTTCGAGGTGGGTCCAGCTTCTGACAAGCCGGGACTTCTGAAAGGTGAGGTGGGCGAGCGCCACCTGCAGCGTGCCTTCTTTGGTCGATGCCCGCTCACCGAAAATCTCGAGGATCAAAGCCGTGCGATCGAGCACCTTGGCTTTCCAAGCACGCTCGAGATTCCTGTGTTGAACCGGCGAAAGCTGAGTGTTGATGATGACGAGCTTGACCTCGTCAGCCTCATCGAGCCAGCCTTTGATCTCTTCGACCTTGCCGGTCCCAAGAAATGTCGCGGGGGTGGCCGTGTTCAGATTGACGATCTCGGCGCGGACGGTGTCGATACCGATCGCCTTGGTCAGGCTTGCGGCCTCCTCAAGCGCGCCTTCGGCCGTGCGCAAATCCCTCCCTGTGCCTGCTAAGGCGCAGTGCAGGACAAAGGCCTTCTCCGCGGGCCTTTCAGTCTCAAAGGGACGAGATGTCGGCGTTGGTCGCTTCCTCGGTCAAATCCACATGGCCTTGCGGCATCACGGTCGAAATAGCGTGCTTATAGACCAGTTGCGTCTGCTCGTCACGACGCAACAGGACGCAAAAGCTGTCGAACCACGTGACGATTCCTTGCAGTTTAACGCCGTTCACCAGGAAGACCGTCACCGGCACTTTCTGCTTGCGAATCTCGTTGAGGAAAATGTCCTGAAGTGGGCGGGGCTTATCCATGGCTCCAGCTCTCTGTTGGTTGGCCGCGCCAATTGTTGCGCTGCAACAGCGACTAGAGTGTTTATCGGCCTAGGAAAAGGGGTGTCCTTACCGAATGCGTCAACTGCGCCAGAATTCCCGCTGAATGACCAGGAGCAGAAGCACCAATTCAAGCCGTCCGGCGATCATCCCGATGGCCAGAATGATCCGCAAGGGTTCGGCGAAATGCACGAAATCTGCGGTGGATCCCTCAACAGCCACAAGCAAGGGTCCGGCATTGGCCACCACGGCCGCGGCCGTGGCAGCAGCGAGTTCGAGATCATAACCGAAAAACGCCACCGTCAGGGTCAGACTGGCCAAAACGAGGGTGAAGGCAATGGTGTGGATCCAGACACCGAACTCGAAAATCATCGGCTGTTTCTCACCGGTCACGCCCCCCGGATGACCAAGTTGCCACAGCTCCTGGCCGGCCCGTTGAAAGGTGATGAGCCAACGCAAGAGCTTGATCCCCCCCGCGGTGGACACCGCCGCGCCGCCGATGACCGTGGTCACAAGCACGGGGGTCAGTTGCGGCGTTTCCCCCATCAACAAACCATTGGTGGAAAGGATCGAGACAGCGTTAACGATCTGTGCGGGGAGTTTATCCCAATCCCCTGCCCCCGCACTCACCCAGAAAAGAAAAGACAGGGGTATGATGAGGAGCAAAAAAGCACGGGTTTCCCGGTCAGGTCCACGCTTGAACTGCGATGACCCCAAAAGCGCGATCCTGGCAATCACCACGAAATTCACGGCACTGATGATCATAAGAAGCACCACCACCGTGATCGTGGCGGGGTTGAACATGAACAGACCACCAGCCACCGGCAACAATCCACCCGAGGCGATCAAGGACAGCGCCATCGCCGCCGCCTGAATAGGGGCCACCCCTGTTGCAAACAGCAAAGCAAAACCCAAAACCGTCAGCGCAAAATAGACGGGCAAGAACGCCTTCATCGCTCGCGAAAACGCGCGCAAATAGCTGTCATTCTTACCTCGTGCAAAAGGCGGGTTGGGCGTGAAGACACCAACGAATTCCGGACGCACAAAGATAGCCGCCGCGGTCGCAAGGCTTGTCAACCCGCCGAGCCATTCCAACAGCACGCGATAAAGCATACCGCTCGCAAGACTGCGCGCCGTCGGCTCGGACAGCCAGGCGCCGGTGGTGGTCAGTGCAGACACCGTCTCAAACCATCCATCGGAGAGCGACAAACCTTGGGCAAAAAAGGGAACCCCAGCGGCAAAGGGGATGACAAGCCAGAAAATCGAGAGCGCCAAGATCAGCTCACGAAACCCTGAACGCTTGGAGCGCCCTTGCGGCAAACCTTGTCCCAACACCAAGATGAGCGCGCCGACGAAGGCATTGAGCGCACAACCCGTGGCAAAGGGGCCAGCAGGCTCACCATGCCCAAGCGCAACGATAAGAGCCGCCACCGCCGCGCCAGCAATGCTGAAAAGTGCAAATGCAACAAAGCGTAAGAGAGGTGAGAAAGACATTCTGGAGGCTCTAGCGATCTTTTCTCGTCATGTCGCGCAGCCCGATGTTCAGAGCGAATGCCCGCTTAAAAATAGCTAATCCCGACACGGAACATGGCTTCGACCTCACGTACGGCATCGCGCATGGCGAGAAGAACCACACGGTCGCCCGCCTCCACAATGGTGTCCTTGTCTGGCAGGATCACCTCAGCACCTCGCACAATGGCACCGAGCACGATATCATTGGGCAGGTTCGCCTTGCCGAGCGGTGTACCCACAAGACTTGAGGTTTCAAGTGCCACCGCCTCCACGATTTCGGCCTGGCCATTTAAAATCGAGTAGACGGATTTGATCCGCCCCCGGCGCACATGTTGCAAAATCGTGGAGATCGTGGTGGCACGCGGATCGATAAATCGGTCGATCCCCATAGCATCGCTAAGGGCGCCATATTCTGGCTCGTTGGTCAAGATCAGTGCACTGCGCGCGCCCTCTTGTTTGGCAATCACACCGGACAAAAGATTGGTCTGGTCACTGTCGGTCAAGGCAACGAGAGTTTCCGCCTCGGTGATCCCCGCCTCACCCAAAACATCGGGATCAAGACCTGAACCATTGAGCACAATCGTTCGGTCCAGGCGCTCGGCCACATAGGCCGCACGCTCCTCTTTCATCTCGACCAGGCGGATCTTCATCCGCCCTACTTTTTCAAGCTCGCTAGCCACATCGAGGCCAATGTTCCCCCCACCGACAATCACAATGCGGCGCGCCTGGTTTTTGTGTTCGCCCATGATATCGATGGCGCGGTTGATCCACTGCCGGTCGGCAACGAAGAAAATTTCATCGCCTTCCTCAAGCTGATCATCAGGACCCGCACGGAAGAAGCTTTCCTCACGGTGCACGCCGAGGACCGTGATCTTGAGATCAGGGAAAAGCTCCCGCACTTGGCGAAGCGGTGTTGCAAGGATGGGACTATCCTCACGCAGTTTGAGACCGATGGCCCAGACCCGATCGTCAGCAAAGCTTTTGACATCAAAGGCGGCAGGCGTGGTCAGACGTTGCAAGACAGCGGCTGCCACCTCACGCTCTGGCGAGATGATCACATCGATGGGAATGTTGTCACGGCTGAAAACATCCGCATACCGCGTTTGCAGATAGGCCCGCGCGCGAATACGGGCGATTTTTGTGGGGATGTTGAAGATCGAATGCGCAATCTGCGATGCCACGATGTTGACTTCATCCGAGTGCGTCACGGCGATCAGCATATCGGCTTCGCGAGCGCCGGCCTCGACCAAAACATCAGGGTACGATCCCGAGCCAATGACACCGCGCACATCCAGGCGCTCCGTAATCGACCGGATCAGCTCCGGTGAGTGGTCAATCACGGTGACGTTCGCATCCTCTTGGGCAAGACGGGCGGCAATCCCCGTGCCCACCCGGCCAGCACCGCAAATGATGACGCGCATGGTTTAGAAGCTTTCAGGTGACCGGAGGCGGCAATCATCGGTGTTCGCCACCACGAGCGGAAGATCCGTACCCCGCATCCCTGGCTCCACATCATATTCGGCCACGAAGCCTTCAGGGTTCTCGGCCCGCACGAGCAGCTTCCCTTCCCAATCGAGATTGAAATAGACAGGGCGCGACATGCCAGGATCCACCCGCTCAAGAGCGAAGACCATGTCTTCAACACCGTCCGAGCCGATCTTGAAGCCTTCAACTTCCGC
>JBCCTG010000022.1:0-13758 GCA_039198735.1 Pseudomonadota bacterium
CTGAGATAGTTCTCCAAAGCGAAAACTTTCTCGTATTCAGCTTCGATACCCCAAAGCGTGGCTTCGGGAGCGTTCAAGAAGCTCGTTGCACCGCCTTCTTGACCCGTGAAGAACTGCTCGATCGGGTTTTCGATCTCTTTGTAAAAGGCACCCAAGGTGACGAACTGACCGCTTCCGAAGTACCACTCCGCACGCAGATCATAGTTGTCGATTTCGGTGTTCACCAGGAAAGGGTTACCCTGAAGCGTGACACCAAAGTCTGGATCGAGGAAGTCTGTCGGAGCCAATTCACGAAACTGAGGACGGGTGATGGTCTGCGCGTAAGCAGCGCGAACCTGCAGGTTACCAACGGGAAGCCAGGTGAGCGTGACCGCTGGAAGGATGTAATCCTCTTCAATCGCCGGAAACGTGTCGAGCGACGGGGCACCCGAAAGGCCGACTGCTGACTGTTGCGTGGAGTCTTCAAAACGGAAACCGACCGAAGCCCGCAAGTAATCCGTGAATTCGATGTCGCTCATCAAATAAGCAGCATAGACCTCAAGAGAAGCTTCCGACGCATCAGGGAAGAGAGCCGAGGCTTGTGGGACAAACCGAACATTAAGATCGGAAACGCCTTCAAGACCCAAGATAGCGTCGTTGAAGATAAAGTCCGAGCGGAGCGCACGAAGCTCAGCCGGGGCCGTGATAGCGACGTCAAAATCAGTCCGCAGATTATCGCGTTCTTTATCGGTGTAAGCGCTACCAAACGACAGCTCGAAGCTCGGCAAGACAGTCTCGATAGGAAGCGTGAAATCGATCCCTGCAAAGAAGTTCTCGTCATTGAGTTCAGCAAAATTCAGCGAGTTGCCTTCGCGAGAACCCTGACGGATCAATGTGCTGCCATCATTGGCAACATCACGGGTGACAGTACGCTCATAAGGTGAATTGCGCTTACCCTTACCGTAAGCAACGCGCCAGTCGATCACAAGGTCGCGGAATGATGGCAACGTATGCGAACCATTGACTTGCGTTTGCCAGACCTGGCGAGAAATATAATCCGTGAACTCCCGACGACGGGCACCGCCATCGTCATCCTCAAAACCTTGCCCGATGATCGCGCGCTTCAGCGTGTCACGAAGCAAGAATGTCGTGACCGCAACTTCGTGATTTGAGCCAATTTCCAAACCCGTCACGTTGAAGACATTCAAACCGATATTCTGCCGGGTTTCTTGGAAATCTTCCTCAATACGCGTTGCAATATCGGAGAAGTTGGTATCCTCAGTCCGATTTTGAAAACCGTCCCGCACTTCCCAATTGTTTGAATAACCGACGTAAGTGGTCGTACCAAGACGATAATCGGCATTGTCTATGAGGAGAAACGCAGCCGCAGCCGATGCTGAACCATTGATCGGTGTCGTGCCTGAATTGATGAAGAGTGTGTCTTGGTTTTCAAACGATGTGTTCAGCGCTGATTGACCGACGGATGAAACACCGTTGCGCGCTGCGCTGTTGGCAATGCTTGGAAGATCACGCAAACCATCGTCAAAACCGAAACGATCCGTGTCGGAACCTTCATAGAAAGCACCGTTGCGGAATGTGCTCTGCGTATCATACTCAAGGCCGCCCGAGACTTCGAAGAAACGCTCGGTGGGAACCGAAACCGTCTCAAGGTCGATCGCCGCGCCACCGAATTCAGCCGACAATTGCGGCGAATATGTTTTCTGAGCGAGAGATCCTTGAAGAATGCTCGTCGGAACGAGGTCCAAGGAGACCGAGCGACGAAGCGGCTCCGGTGATGGAAGAGGAACGCCGTTGATCGTCGCCGATGTGTAACGTTCGTTCAGACCACGTGCCACAGGAAACTTGCCGTCAACAACGGAGATACCGGTGATACGAACCAGGGCCGAAGCGATATCCGAATCTCCCTGGCGGGCGAAGTCTTCACTGTCGAGCAAACTGCTGATTTCGGACGTTGCGCGCTTCTCATCAGGGACAAAAGCGCCGCGAACGACGATGACATCACCTTCATCCTGTGCGGCAGCGGGAGCGAGCCCAGCCATGGCGAGCGCTAGGCATACCGACGGGGCTGCGATAGAAAAAAGTTTCATTTTAAACCTCTGATAGCCCCCCCGGGGGCGCAAATGTGCAGGCGATTTGGCCTGGCGGCACCGCAAGCGCCGCCAGGCCAGCTCAAAGGTTACTGGTCCAGACCAAAGGTCCAACCGACGTACCAATTGTCGGCGTCGTCCCTGACCGCACCGACATAGTCGACGGCATCGAAGAAGCCCTGACCACGATCCGTTGCATCGACGGTCATCGCATCGATTTCGGTGTTTGGAAGCAGCGGAACCGTGCTGCCGTCCGTGTCCGGCAGAAGAACGGCATCGGTGCCGCTCACATTGTTGCTCGAACCAGCCGTGAAGATCGGATTGCCGTCGCTATCGGCAGCACCGCCGCTGTTACCGGCCTCGAAGACCGATACCAGAACAGGATCATTACCAAGATCCTGACCAGCACTCGGCTCGTCATAGTCGAAGGCCGTGCCGTTGAAGTTCACAACCACAGCATTGGAGATACGACCAACCGTACCGCGGCGAAGCTTGATGCCGTCGTCAGCGTCAGTTGGAGGTGTCGAGAATGTGGTGGTGAAGGTCAGGTTCGACAGCCAAGGGTTCGATTGCGGCTCGATGTCGTTGTCACCGTTGCGGTTGTCGCCTTCGATACCGCGGTTGGTGGCAGGCGTATCTGTCTGAACAACAATCGCGTACTGAACGTTACCAATCCAGCCATCCGTCCAGTCAATCGAGTCGTCACCAGCACCGACGATCACGAGGTGCTTCGCGTTGACGGTTCCGCCGAAGAACTCAACACCGTCATCATCGTTGTTGTAGACTTCGACGAAGTCGACTTCCGTGCCGTTACCGACACCTTGGAAGGCGATACCGTTCAGCTCGTCATCAGCGGTGATGCCGAAGCCAGCATAACGGACGCTGGTGTAAACGAGACGACCGGAGTTGTCGTCGGAAACGTTACCGCCAAAGAGGCCCGAACCGCCTTCACCCTCTTTGAAGCAGAGCCCTGCGCTCACGGTCGGGTCAAGCGTTGGGTCGTCACAGTCATTGATCGGTGCACGACCGTTGATCACGATACCGCCCCACTGACCGACCGTTGACGCCGTGTTCATGCCTTGAAGGTCTTCGAGTGATGTGAAGACGACAGGGTTGGTGGAGGTACCGTTCGAGAACAAGCGGCTGCCGCGCGTCACGATCAGAGCGTTGTCGCGGAGACCACCAGCATCTTCGGTTCCGAAGACAGTGACGCCAGCATCGATGGTCAGATCAACACTTTCCGAATTCGCCAGAGGAGCCATTGGGTCTGGACCGGCGTCGATACCGACGAAGGTCGAGTTACCGCTGACTTCGTAGAGGAAGCCTCGAACCAGACGAAGATCGGAAGTGATCACATCCGGAAGATCACAAATAGCGGCCTCGGTGCGGCCCGAAGGAACAGCACGTGTGCTGAGCGTTGTGCCCGTTGGACAGCTGTCCGTATCGCCGCCAGGAATGCCGTTGGTGAGAGCCCAACCAGCAAGCCAACTGCTCGAAATCGACTGAACAGTATCAGCAAATGCGCCGATGTAATCAACATTGCTGAGGCCAAGGCCGGAGACATCAGCCGGAGTGACCGCCTGCTCGTCTGGACCACTGAAGATGCCGTTCAGCGTGGTGCCCGTGGCGCGAACATTGTTGGGGTCCGCGTCAATGATCGCATCACCAGCACTGTCCGAAACACCGCCAACGTTGCCGCCGAAATAGGTGGACAAAACAGCAGGATCATTGCCGCTGTCTTGGCCGGCCGTTGGCTCATCATAATCAAAACCGGTGCCAGCGAAATTGGCAACAATACCGTTTGCGAGGGTGCCGAGCGAACCGCGACGCAGTTTAATGCCGTCGTCAGCATCCGTTGGCGTCGCTCCCACAAAGTTGGTGAGGAAGGTGAAGTTCGCAATCGCCGGGTCCGACGCTGGCTCGATAGCGTTGTCACCATTGCGGTTGTCGCCTTCAAGACCACGGTTTGTTGCCGGTGTGTTGGTTTGAACAACAAGAGCGAACTGGATCGAACCGGTCCAACCATCAGTCCAGTCGATCGAGTCGTCGCCCGCACCCGTGATGACAACATTGGTCGCGTTCACAGTGCCGCCGAAGAACTCAACACCATCGTCGTCGTTGTTGTGAACTTGGATGTTGCTGACTTGCGTGCCGTTACCAACGCCTTGGAACGCGATGCCGTTTAACTCGTCATCAGCCGTGATACCAAAACCGGCATATTGAACACGAACATAGTCGAGAATACCCGAGTTGTCGGTTGGCTGGTCGCCACCGAAAAGACCTGAACCGCCTTCACCGTCTTTGAAGCAAAGCTCAGGGCTGGCGACCGGATCAAGCGTTGCATCTTCGCAGTCATTGATGGGGGCGTTACCATTGATAACAATGCCGCCCCACTGACCAACAACGAACTCGCTACCACCAACAAGACCATCAGAGGCAGCTTCCAAAGCGCTTCTGTCGGTTGCAGCGTCTGCATCAGCAAGGTCTGCAAGCGTTGTCATGATGATCGGCTCGTTAGCGGTGCCGTCAGCAATCAGTTGCGAGCCTGGCGAAACCAAGAGCGTATCGGGTGTTCCCGTGGACTGAGCATTGGTTGTCGAGACGAGGATCGTACCAGGCTCAAGCGTCAATGTGCCTGTTTCGCTCGAGGTTCCGTTGCCGTTAAGGTCGTTGTCGGAAATCGTGTTTTCACCAACGAAGATATTGCCGCTGAAAGCGACAACGCCGCTGAGGACCGTGTCCGTACCGGTAATGACGATGTTGTTGCCGTTTGCGGTGACAGTGCTGGTCGTGACGCTACCGGACGCCGTTGGAGCCGTGGAGCCAAGGAAGCAGAGCGTTGCCGTTACGCCGTTAACACTTGCACTGCCTTCGGTCGTCCCTGTGGCGCATCCGCCTGCTGGCACGAAGCTGACAGCACCATCGCCGCCGGATGCACCGCCGCCGCCTTGATTGCCAATATTGATGGTTACCGCACCCGTGTCGCCCGCGTTTTCGACGTTGCTGTCGCCGTCACAAGCGGCCAGTGCGAATGCCGCGGCGCCGAGCAATAAGCCCGAGCGGAGAGAGATGGAGAGTTTCATGCGATTAGGCCCCCAGATAAGGCTTTGCTGTTAAACGGATGAACGTATTTTAAAATGACGTTTGCGAGCCCCATAGAAGGACGCTGCAACGCTTTTGTGACAGACTCTCAGAAATTCACGGTCTCAGGAGAAATGAATCGCACCCGTTGCCCCGTCACGACACTGATTATGTCATATAAACGTCATGAAGCCCCTGGACGGACCTTGCTGTGCATTCTTTAGTTCTTGTCTTTTCTTGGTTAATCGGAACGCTCGCAGGAAGCTTTGCGAATGTGGTGATCAGCCGCGGGTCGCGGCGTTGGGGGTTTGTCAAGTCCGAGGAGCTGCCCAGCGGCTTTGCTTTTCCGCCATCACAATGCGAGGCATGCGGACGAGCACTCTTGCCGTTTGAGCTTGTTCCCGTGCTGAGCTTCTTTGTCCTGAAGGGACGCTGCCGGACTTGTGGTGCCCGGATTGGTCTGCGCCATATCATCGTCGAGCTTCTCGGCGGAGCCGCAGCGTTGGTGATCGTTTCGCTTGCACCGCATGGGCTCGACATCGGGTTCAGTGCGGGCCTTGCCTTCTTTCTGCTGATCCTTGCAGGGATCGATGCCGAGACCAGCTATCTGCCGGACCGGCTGACTTTGCCGCTTCTCGCCTTGGGGCTTCTGTACGCAAATGTCGGCGGCCCGCTTAGCTTACCAGAATCTGCCTTAGGCGCTCTTATTGGAGGGGGAAGCTTATGGCTCTTGGCTTTCCTCTACCGGCGCTTGCGCGGCGCGGAAGGTCTTGGCGGCGGTGATGTGAAGTTGATGGCGGCAGCCGGTGCCTGGTGCGGCCCCTACAGCCTGCCTTTCATCCTCCTTGCGGCAAGCCTTGGCGGAATTGCTTATGCGCTCCCCTCACTCATCCGGAACAATCGGCAAGATGCGCTGGCAACGGAGGTTCGTTTTGGCCCTTTTTTGGCCGCAGCGATCTTTGCAGTTTTCATCTTGGGTCCAGAGGTCTTGCCGCCTTGATGGCCAGGGGCCAGGACGTGCAGGCACCCATCGCAATCATTCCAAGGAAGATCACACCATGACCCAGACCCGGCTTGTTGAATGGACCCACGACGGCGCGACGTTCGAGGGCATGCTCGCCCTGCCCAGCAGCGCGCCCAAGGGCGCGGTTCTCATCTGCCACGCCTGGTCTGGACGCGCGGAGCATGAAGAGGCCTTCGCCCGGCGTTTGGCTGGTCAGGGTTACGCCGCCATGGCCGGTGATGTTTACGGCAAAGGGGTTCGCGGCGCGAACAATGAAGAGAACGAAAAGCTGATGACGCCGCTCGCGCAAAACCGCCCTCTCTTGCAGGAGCGCTTGCGCGCATCGCTCCATGCTCTTGCCGACCAGCCTGAGGTCGATGGGGACAAGATAGCGGCAGCGGGTTTTTGTTTTGGCGGGCTTTGCGTTCTTGACCTGGCTCGCGCCAACGCCCCTGTTCTCGGATCGGCTGCCTTTCACGCTATTCTCGGCAAGCCCGATCACTTCGCCGACGGAGAGATCAAGCCGAAAGTCATCGCCTTCCAAGGCTTCGATGATCCCATGGCGGGTCCGGACGATCTTCAAGCGTTCGGCAAGGAGATGACGACGCGCCAAGCCTCTTGGCAGCTCATGACCTTTGGCAAAGTGGCCCATTCCTTCACCAATGAGGACGCGAACATGCCTGAGCTCGGTCTGAAATTTGACAAAAGCGCTCGGGACGACAGCTATGCCGCGTTTGATCGTTTCGTGGCCGGACTTTTCACCTAAAGGCTTTTCAAACTGGTGCGATACAGTTTTTGGGGCTTCAAACGGTTCCAAAGCTCAAGCTAGGGATTTATCTTTTGTATCCTTGGTCCCAATGCCCAGGGCTTTCAGTTTGCGGTGCAATGCTGAACGTTCCATGCCGATAAAACCGGCCGTGCGCGAAATGTTGCCGCCGAAGCGGCCGATCTGCGCCACGAGATATTCACGCTCAAACCGCTCCCGCGCTTCACGCAAGGGAAGCGCGATAATCTGCTCCATCTTAGGACCAGCAGGAAGTGCGGGGCCAGCGCCAATGACTTCGTCAGGGAGCTGATCCATCTTGACCACATGATGGCCCGATCTTCCCGCCATGATGATCGTCCGCTCAATGACGTTTCGAAGCTGGCGCACATTACCGGGCCAATGATAGGCCTGAAGAGCTGCCATGGCTTCTGGGCTCATCTCGATCGCGCGGTCACGGGAGCCGCCTGCGAGGGTCTCCAGGAAAAACTCCGCAAGCGCCGGAATATCTTCACGGCGGGTTTCCAGCGAAGGGGTCTTGATGTTCACCACTGAAAGGCGATGATAGAGATCTTTGCGGAAACGGCCTTCTTCGGAAGCTTCGAGAAGATCCTCCGAAGAGGTTGAGATAATCCGCACATCAACATTAACAGGAAGCGCGCCGCCAACCCGCTTGAAGCGTTGGTCGATCAGCACACGCAGGATTTTGTTCTGGGTTTCGTCGGGCATGTCGCCCATCTCTTGGAAGAGAAGCGTTCCTCCATGCGCCTGCTCCATCAGGCCGATGGTGCGGGGGCGGCCTTCTTCGCCTTCGATACCGAAAAGCGCCTCTTCCATCTGGTCGGCCTCGATGGAGGCTGAATTCACCACCACGAACGCGCGCGAGGCGCGGTCCGATTGCGCGTGGATCGTCCGCGCGACCAATTCACGGCCTGAGCCCACGGGTCCCTCGATCAGAACCCGGCTGCGCGCCTGTGCCACACGCTCGATCGTGCCGCGAAGCTGCACCATGGTGGGGCTTTGCCCAATCAGGGAAAGCTCACGGGATTTTTCGCGAAGGACCAGATTTTCACGCTGAAGATGGGCTCTCTCAAGAGCACGACGCGCCGTCAGGACAAGCCGATCAGCGGAGAGTGGCTTCTCCAAAAAATCGTAAGCCCCGCGCTTGATCGCCGCAATGGCCGTCTCGATGGTCCCGTGACCTGAGATGATCACAATCGGCAAGCTTGGATGAAGGCCACGCAATTCATCGAGCACACCCAGACCGTCGAGCCTTGAGCCTTGCAGCCAGATATCAAGGATCACAAGACCTGGGGGATGTTGGGAGACCAGTTCAAACGCCTCGTCGCTGTTCGCTGCGACATGGGGAATGAAACCCTCGTCTTCGAAGATCCCGGCGATCAGCTCGCGGATATCAGGTTCGTCGTCAATGATGAGGACATCGATAGCCATACTGGCGTGGGGCCTCTCTTTATTCGGCTGCGGGACTTAAGGGTAGTCTATCCCCTCGAACCGACCCTGAATGCAAGGCCGGGATGAAAAGAGCCGCAACCGCGCCGCCGCCGGGGCGGTCGTGGATCTCGAAACTGCCGTCGTGATCTTCGATCGCTTTGCGCACGATAGCGAGGCCAAGGCCCGTCCCTTTCTCGCGGGTGGTCATATAAGGCTCGGTCAGGCGATGCCGCAACGTCGTGGGCAAACCGCGGCCATTGTCACGGACCTCGATACGGCTTCCCAAAGTTTCGGGGATCACCTCGATCTCCACCAGGCCATCGGAACGCTTAGGCCCCTCTTCGATCGCTTCGGCGGCGTTCTTGATCAGGTTGGTCAGCGCCTGGGCGATGAGGCGGCCATCGCAATGGATGGGCACAGGGTCATTCGGCATGGAGCTGACAAATGTGATGTCGGGATGAGCAACGGTGAACGGGAACATGGCTTCCCGCGCGAGCTCCCGCAGATCATTGTCCGTCATGATCGGTTCAGGCATCCGGGCAAAGCTTGAGAATTCCGTCACCATACGGCCAATATCGCCGACATTCTTGATGATCGTCGAGGTACACTGATCGAAAATCTCTTTGTCGCGATCCACCAAGGTCTCAGCATAGCGCCGTTGAAGCCGTTCGGCGGAAAGCTGGATCGGTGTCAGCGGATTCTTGATTTCATGGGCAATACGCCGCGCCACATCGGCCCAGGCCGCAGTGCGTTGGGCAGTCACCAGTTCGGAGATATCTTCAATGGTGATCACGAACCCCCGCGCATCGCGCGCATGCTCCGCTTCAGGATTGATCTCGACGATCAGTGAACGGGGTTTTCCTGCACGGTTCCACTCCATGCTCTCGCGCACCCCTCGGCCTGTCGCTTTTGCAAGATGGAAGATCGGCTCGATATCGGGCAAAATCTGAGCCAGGTTTTGTCCTAAGAGCGCACCTTCTTTGACTCCCAAGATAAGAGCAGCGGACGGGTTGGAAAGACCAATCATGCCCTCACGGCTGACACTGATCACACCGGCGGGAATGGCGTCGAGCATTGTCTCGATGAACTGCCGCCGGTTCTCCGATTCTTCACTGGCAGCGATCAATTCACCGCGCTGCTCCGAGAGCTGCGTGGTCATCTCGTTGAAAGCGTGGCCCAAATCACCAAGCTCCCCGTCGCGCGGATAGACCTCCACCCGGCTCGTCAGATCCCCCCGGCTCACCCGGTTGGCGGCGGTGGCGAGTCGCCGGACAGGCCCCACGACAGCGTTCGCCACCACAAGACCGATCCAGGCCGCCGCCAAAAGAAGGACGATCGACAGCACCAAAAAACCTTGGTTGGCCACCCGGCTCAGCTCCTGAATCCGTGCCTGCAGCGCGCGATTCTGATCGCGGAAATCACGCACGGCGAGAAGCTGACCGCTGATTTGATCAGCCTCCTGTTTGTAACCGATAAGGTAACCGCTGGAGCCGCCATCCATGGGGATCACGGCGTAGTAAGCGCCAAAGTTCGCAGGGTCGATCGTCCCGAAACGGACGGTCGGACCCGCGCCCCCTTCCACGGGCAAAAACTCCCGGCCCGGCGGCAAAGGGTGAAGGGCCGCTTCCCCCATCGCCACGCGGGCGATGATCCGCCCATCGGGGCCGATATGGGTGAGGCCTTGGAAATTGTAGATAAAGGCAAGGCCGGTCAGATACCGCCGGTACCCGATGGGGCTCGCATCCGGCGCTGTCCCAAGCTGCTTGACACGATCGAGATCACGCTCCGCCGACAGCAAGGTGAGCCCCATCTCCCGTGAAACACCTTCCGTATACGCATTGGCAAGATTGCGGGCAAGCCGTGAAGAACGCTCCACACGGTCCACGAAAAACTGATCGGTCACACCGCCCAGAATGACACCGGTCAAGGTGAACGCCACCAGGGCGGGAAGAAGTGACACAGCGCTCAAAATGGCCGCCAAGCGACGATACATCCGTGCACCGCTCAATTGCTGACGTTGGGTCCGGATGAGGTCCCACAGCCTATCAGCCACAAAGAATGTGAGGATCAAACCGATCGCGCAGAGCGCCGTGAAGATCATTGGGACGACCCGCGGCAGACCTTCAACGCGATCAAGGATCAAGCGATCGGACACCACAAAACCGAACGCAACGGCAATCATCAGACCACCGATAAGCAAAATGAGCCGTGTCAAAAGCCGGGCGGATGACGGCTGCCCCGCCGTCGATCCGCCCTTTGGCCTATGGTCGCGCTGGCTTAACACCTGCCGTTTCCCTGTAACGTTTCTATCGCATCTGCCTGTTGATCACGCAAGTCGCGGCACCTGTTTGATTGAATTTGACACTATGCTGCCATGTTTTCACGCGCTGCACCAAAGAGGCGCTGGAGGTGGTCTGCGACCTCATGAGGGTCATTGGACGTGCAAAGAGCGGTTTTGGCCGCCTTGGCTTCCGCGGCGGAAAACTCCGGCGTGGCGTCGATGAGCGCCGCTAAATGTTTGCGCGCCATACGCATTCCAAGGTCGATGCCGCGAGCTTCGCCTTCGCCATGACCCTTTTGATAATGGGCGATAATGGCACGATAATGCTCAAGCGCCATCACGCCGCGGGCTGTGAAAGATGGCATCACCACGTCACCGCCTGTTTCCAAAGCGCGCTCCAGGGCGGGGGCGAGCCACAAGCGCCCCATCGCGGCGCGCCCAATCATCACCGCGTCGGCGCCGGATTGGGCCAGGGCCAACCGCGCGTCCTCTGCGCTCGCAATATCGCCATTGACCACAGCGGGGAGCCCGGTTCTGTCCACCACATCGCCCACGGCCTGCCAATCCGCCTGGCCTTTATAGAAATCACAGCGGGTGCGACCATGGATGGTGAGCATCTTGACCCCCGCCGCCTCGGCTCTCTGGGCCAATTCGCCGGCATTGAGGCTCCGCCAATCCCAGCCGAGGCGCATTTTGAGGGTCACAGGGCGCGAGGTTGCGCCCACCGTTGCTTGGATCAACCGCTCAGCCAGGTCGAGGTCGCGCATCAGCGCTGAACCTGAGGCCAAGCCCGTCACTTTGCGCGCCGGGCAGCCCATATTGATGTCGATGATATCCGCACCGAGGTCTTCAGCAATCTTGGCGCCTTCGGCCATCCAGCAGGGCTCTCGGCCAGCGAGCTGGATCACTTTCAGCCCCTCGCCCTCATCCAGCGCGGCGCGTAGGACCACATCAGGCCGCGACCGCGCCAAATCCTCGGACGCCACCATCTCAGAGACCAGATAACGCGCGCCCTCACGCTCCGCCGCCTGCCGGAAGGGCAGATCGCTGATCCCCGACATCGGCGCCAGAAGCACCCGTGCCGGAACGGAAATATCGCCAATCATCAAAGCCATTGATGGCGGGGCTTAGCCGAAAACCTTGCAGGTTGCACGAACAGGCTGATTAAGAGCCTCTTGCCGCGCAGGTGGGTCACCAGTTTCGCGTTCGCAAAAGGTCAAAACAAAGACTTAGAGCGTTTTCAGCCAAAGTGAAGTCAGTTTGGCGGTTCGAAAACGCGACCATCAAAAACCTAGAGTGCATTCAATGACCAGGAGATCATTGAATGCACTCTAGAGCCGCGCAAGCAAACGCACCCGTCCCTCGGGCATTCCTCGACCCACCGGCGCCAAGAGCCGCTCAGCGATAAAATGGCCCGTCAGCTCCAAGGCAGCTTTCACATCCTGCTGCATCGGGTCGCCGCGACCGATGAGGAAAGGCGGCAACGAGAAAAGCTTGTCCTTGTAAGGAAGGCCTGCATCATAGGTCACCGCACCGCCGGATTTGGGGCTGACGAAAGTCAAATCCGCGCCGTCCTCCAAAAGCTGACCCGTCGCCACACAGCGGTCGAGGGTGAGGCCCCCGCCAAGGCTTGCAAGAAGGCCCACCTCCCATGTCGCGAGCACCACCGGCCAGATATCCCGCTCAGCGAAGGTTGTGAACAGAACTTCAGTAGCCGGAAACAATCCGGGCACGGCTTCACCTTCGGGCAGGAGATGCAAAAGAAGCTCCGCCGTCACGCCCATCGCCAAAAGTGCTTGAGGATCGCTGAAAACGCTCGCGGCACGCGGTGCGATCAGATCGACGGAGAAATGACCAAGGGCATCGGGGCCTTTGCCCTGCCACCTGACCTCAAGACCGTTGCCGATTTGCAAAACCGGAAGCTTAGATCGTCCCTGCCCGCCGTAAACGAGCCCCGCGACCCGCCCGTGGGTCTTGGTAAAAACTGTCAGCAGGCTGTGGTTCTCGCCCTGGGCCCTGTTGCCTAGGACAAGCGCATCGTCACGCCACTCCATCAGACCTCAAGGCCAATATTCCGTAGACGCTCTTTATCCTCGGCCCAACCTTCACGCACTTTGACATAGAGGAAGAGGTGGACGGTTTCACCGAAAAGCTCCTGCATCTCTTCACGCGCCGTTTTGCCAACCGTTGCGATGGTCCGCCCTTTGTGGCCGAGGACCAGCTTTTTCTGGCTGTCACGGTCCACATAGATCGTCTGCTCAAGCCGCAACTCGCCTCGGCCCGTCCGCTCCCAACGGTCAGTCTCGACGGTGAGATCATAGGGCAATTCTTCGTGCAAGCGCAGGAACAGCTTCTCGCGGGTGACCTCCGCCGCCATCTGCCGGTCATTGAGATCAGAAAGCTGATCATCAGGGTAAAGGTGCGGCGACAGCGGCGCTTTCTCGATCAGGAACTTTTGCAGATCCTCCGTCCCGCGCGCTTTTTTAGCAGAAATCATGAATGTCTCGGCGAAGACACCTTCTGCGTTCAGATGTTCCGCCAGATGCAGAAGCGGCGGACGTGGCATCCGGTCGATTTTGTTGAGGACGAGAACCGCCGGTGTCGGGTTGTCTTTCAATCCGGCAATCACACGGTCCGTATCCGCCGCCGCGCGCATCGCTGCGGGGCTAGCATCATCGTTCATGGTCGAAAGATAGGCCGGCGCATCAACCAAAAGGAGGATCACGTCCGACCCCGCAACCGAATCCCAAGCCGCACCCACCATCGCCTTATCAAGGCCCGACTTCGCCTTGAAAATGCCGGGTGTGTCCACATAAACGAGCTGCGTTTCGTCATGCACGGCCACACCGCGAATACGCGCACGGGTGGTTTGCACCTTATGCGTCACAATCGACACTTTCGCACCCACCCTGCGGTTGAGCAGCGTGGATTTACCTGCATTCGGCTCACCGATCAGGGCGACAAAACCAGCTTTGGTTGGGGTATCTGTCATTGATCCACTTTCTGCAGCAGGGCAGCAGCCGCCGCCTGTTCAGCCTGCCGTTTGGACCCGGCGGTGGCCTGTTCAGACGGGCCAGAGGCAAGGCGCACC
>JBCCTG010000023.1:0-13753 GCA_039198735.1 Pseudomonadota bacterium
CGAATGCCTCAGCGGGAGCTGCGAGAACAACCTGTGCACCGACAGCGGCGTTTGCCACTTTACGTGGAATCAGGCGATTTGAGTCAGTCGGCGCTTCGGTATCCGCGGAAGACGTTGCCGACGAAGACCCTGCCGGCGATCTTTGGCGCAACAATCCCGACGCTTGCTGCAGCTTGCGCAAGGTCAGGCCCCTGGCCCATGCGCTGAGCGGCTTTGAGGCTTGGATCACCGGACGCAAGGCCTTCCACGGCGGGGGACGGGTGACGCTGCCTGCCTTTGAATGGAGCGGCACGCATTTCAAGGTGAACCCGCTGGTGCAGTGGTCCCAGACCCATGTGAAAGCTTATATCGATGAGCATGATCTGCCGCCGCATCCTTTGGTGGAGCAGGGCTACCCGTCGATTGGATGCTGGCCTTGCACCCAACCGGTGGCCGATGGCGATGATGTTCGTGCCGGACGCTGGCGGGGTCAGGCCAAGACCGAATGCGGTATTCACGGCCGCTAGGTATCTTGCGCCAAGACCCCCTGAAGCTTAGCTGATATGTCATGAGCACCCGTGCCTATCGATCCTCCCGCGGACCCTCCCAGCGCCAGCTTCGTGCCGGTGAGCTGATCCGTCACGAACTGGCGCAAATGGTCCAGCGGGAAGAGGTCCATGAGGCCGCCCTAACGGGTCGTAACGTCACCGTTACAGAAGTGACGACATCCCCGGATTTGAAGCACGCGACGGTCTTCATCACCACCCTCGGCGGTCATAACGTCCCCGAAACAGTCGAGGCTCTGCAAAGCGTCTCGCCGAAGATCCGCGGTGTTTTGGGGCGCAAGCTGACGATGAAGTTCGTTCCGCAGCTGAGCTTCGAACAGGACCAGAGTTTCGACCGCGCCGACCGAATCACACAGCTTTTGAACGGAAACAGCTAGCGCCTGGCCCTTCGAATTGTTAATCTAAGATTTATGGGTTAGCGTCCTGGTCGTGTGGGCTTCAGGGCAATCGCGGATTCGACGCGAATTTTGGAGGGTGGCCATGTTTTTCAAACGCAAGAAGCGTGACGATGATCTTGAAGCTCAAAACGAGTTTGAGGTGGTCCGTGCAACGGTTGAGGGCACGCAGCCTGAAACCGTGGAAGAAGCCGATCGCTCCTTAGAAGGGACGGCCATCGCGCCGGTTGCGAACGAGGCGACCATCCGTCTTTTCCCAGGCTTCGAGCGCGAAGATTTCGAAGTTGGTTTTGCTGCCAATACCGCGGCCCCAGCGCTTGTGATGCGTTGGAAAGACGGCGGTTCCTGGTTCACGGTGCCGCCGCTTTTCAACCGCGCCGTTCTCACGGCGATGGATGAAAAAGAAACCGCCAATGATCTCACGCGTCTGCTGCGCAATTACGGTTACGACGTCGATCTCGGCGCCGTTTGAGTTTTTTGACGCTTGTGAACGCGCGCCGCAAAGAATAGCGCTTGACGTCTGAGGGCCGGTGGGTAGATCCCCCGGCCCTTTGTTCGTTTTGGGAGGCGCCATGGCGCGGCGGAAAAAAGGTCGGCGGATCCACGGCTGGCTCATTCTCGATAAGCCCTATGATTTTGGCTCCACGGAGGCCGTTTCGCGGATGAAATGGTACGGTGAGGCTCAAAAGGCTGGCCATGCCGGAACGCTTGACCCTTTGGCGACGGGGATCCTGCCGATCGCTTTCGGTGAAGCGACCAAGACCGTGCCGTTCGTGCAGGACGGGGCCAAGACGTACCGCTTCACTGCGCGCTGGGGTGCGCGCACTGCCACCGATGACCGCGAGGGCGAGGTTGTGGCCACCAGCGAGAACCGGCCCACCAAGGCCGCTATCGAGGCCGTGCTCCCCGATTTTGTTGGTTCGATTGAGCAGGTGCCGCCGGTGTTCTCGGCGATCCTCGTCAACGGCACGCGGGCCTATGATCTTGCCCGCGAGGGGGAGGCACCCGACCTCAAGGCCAGAACCGTCGAGATCGAGAGTTTTCACCTGGTGGAGCAGCCCGACGAAGACCACGCGGTGTTCGAGGCTGTGGTGGGCAAGGGCACCTATGTGCGTGCCTTGGTGCGGGACGTGGCCGAGGCCCTGGGCACGGTGGCCCATGTCAGCAGCCTCCGCCGCACCCGCGTGGGCCCTTTCCATGAGGACCAGGCGTTGACCATGGACGAGGTCACAGGCTTTCCGCCGACGGAGCGTTTGGAGGCCGGTGCGCGCGATCATTCCCGCTTCGATGACTGCCTCGTGCCCCTTGGCGATGCGTTGGCTACCTACCCTAAAGAGAAGGTCAACCTGGCCGAAGCGGCGCGCTTGCGCGCGGGGCAGGGGATCGTGCTGCCACCGCCGCGTGCCAAAGCTTTGCGTGCCGGTGAGGTGGGTGCGCTCGATGTGGTGCTGGCCGAGGACGATGCTGGCGAAGTTGCGATCTGCCGCCTTTACGGGCTTACGCTGCAGCCGAGCAAAGTCTTTCAGTTGGGCTGATATCCATCGGTGTGCTGTCTTGTTTGGATTGTCAGCGCCCTAATCGGTATCATCTTAGTAAAAGCCGGCTTCGATCAGTATGCGCAGTGCACTAAGGGCAGCTTCTGCGTCGTCGCCTTCCGCGGTCAGGCGTATGTTGGAGCCCTTTCCCGCGCCGAGCATGAGAAGGGCCATCAGCGATCGCGCGCCCACCGTGGTGCCGTTTTTCGAAACCGTCACCTTGGCCTGAAACTTCGCTGCCTCTTCGCAGATTTTCGATGCGGCGCGGGCATGAAGCCCCCTTGCATTGATAATCGCGACCTCAGCTTCGGCGCGTGATGTCACGCCGTGCCCTCTTCACCTTTCAAGACCCAAGAGGCGACACTGATGTATTTCCGCCCTGCGTCATGGGCTTCGCGCACCGCGTCCTGCATAGGGGTTTTCTCGCGATAGGCCCCTGGTGCGAGTTTGATCAGCATGGGGAGGTTGACCCCTGCGATCACTTCGCTTTTGGCTTCTTCCATCACGGCGATGGCAAGATTGGACGGGGTGCCGCCGAACATGTCGGTCAAAATGATGGCGCCATCGTCGCCGCCAGCTTCCTTCGCGGCACGGACAATGTCGCGGCGACGCTTTTCCATGTCGTCATCCGCGCCGATGCATACGGAGCGTAAGCCTTGTTGGGGTCCCACCACGTGGAGGGCTGCGAGAAGCAATTCCTTGGCGAGGTTGCCATGGGTCACAACGACAATGCCGATCATAATCCATCCTGTCCTGGCTGCGGTCCAGGCTCAAAACCCGACCACAGAGACTGCCCCGATGCAAGCGATCTTAGGGCGAGACGCAGCGCCGCTGCGTTGGCTGTTGCCGGGTCGATGGGCAACCAGGTGGCCGATTGCAAAACGCCTTCTGCACACGCGGCGTCTTTCTCGGCGCCATCGCCAAGGGAGATGATAAAGTCCACAGTCATCGGCGGTGCCCCTCGGACACCGGCTATGCCAACACCGCGCAGGTGCAGGAGCGGGCCTTTCTCATGGCACTGCGCCCAGCCATTATCGTCGAAAAGGATGAGATCATCGGCGATGAGACCCGTGCGCTGATGCGGGCAATAGGCGATGAGTTCTGCTGCAAGACGCGATTTCCCGCTGCCTGGTGGGCCGACAAGAAGAACGCCGCGCAAGGGGCCATCAAGGTCGAGCGCCACGCCGATGGCCGTACCGTGTAGACCGCTCAATGAAAGCCGCCTTTGTGCAGGGGAATTTGCAAGGAGAAACAGGCGCCTGTGCGCATGTCGTCGTCAGGACCCTGGACGTTCTCGCACCAAATCCGGCCACCATGGCTTTCGACGATCTGCCGCGCAATCGCCAGGCCAAGGCCGGAGTTGGAGCCGAACGTCGCCCCCTGTGGGCGGGATGTGTAAAAACGATTGAAGATACTTTCGAGGTTGTCCTCGGGCACGCCTGGTCCTTCATCGGTCACGGTCAAAAGAACGCAAGGGTGGCGCGCGCTGCCATCTTTCTCAAGAGCAATTGTCACAGCGCCGCTTGGTGGGCTGAAGCTGATCGCGTTGTCGATCAAATTGCGCACCACCCGGCCAAGGGCCGCCGGGCTTGCGAAGATCTTGGGGTCGCTGTCCAATTCGTCCCAGAAGTTGACCATCGGCCCACCGGCATCGGTGACGGCGCGGTAGGACCGTGCAACATCGCCGGCAAGCTTGGAGGCGCTGATCGCTTTTCTGCGTTCGGTGGCAAGCTGCGCGTCGAGGCGCGAGGCGCTGGAAATATCCGAGATCAGACGATCCATGCGCTCGGCATCATTGGCGATGATCCGTAGGAGGCGTTCCCGCTGGGCATCGGTTTTGCATTTGTCGAGGGTTTCCACGGCGCTTTTGATCGAGGTGAGCGGATTTTTCAGCTCATGGCTGACATCGGCGGCGAAGCTGTCGATGTTCTCGATACGGTCGATCAAGGCTCTTGCCATGGCGCGGAAGGAGCGGCTCAATCGTCCGACATCGTCTTTTCTGTTGTTGAAGTTGGGAAGTTTGACGCTGCCGGCATGGCCGATGGAGGCTGTGATCCTGTCGGCGGCTGTGGAGAGCTGACGAATGGGTCGCGAGACGGCGGCTGTGAGGATCAAGGACGAAACAGAAGCCGTGGCAAGGGCGATGAGCACAATGGGAAGAAGGGCTTTGCGCATGCGCGGGCCAAGAACCTCGATGGCCGCGCTTTCAGCCACAAGGGCGCCCATCACTTGGCCGTTCCGCATGATCGGAAGACTGACGGATGCGGAGAGCACGCCTTCTTCAGAAGAGCGTAAGGATGACAAGGCGACGCCCGCGCCTTCGAACATTGCCGCCAGTTGCTGGGTCACCGTTTCGTCGGTCGTCCGGTTACGGAGGGGCAGATCGAAGATCAATTTGTCGAGGTTGCGCACCATGGCTTCGGGTAAATGCTCTTGCAGGGCTGAGAAAGGCATGGCGTCGGTCACCGGAATGGCATGAGGTGCCGAAGCTTCGTCTGTGCCAGTTTCCACGACAAGCTGCGGTGTACCGCCCACGGAGCGATAAAGCGTCAGGCGGCTTTGGTTATCAAGGGCAGCTTTTTCAAGCCAAGTCTGCGCCCGTCGCGGTGATCGGGTGCATGCGGAAGATCCGCAGGCGCTGTCGCTGGTCAACAGTGCAAGGGTGAGAAGCGCTTGGTGCTCGACCAGCTTGCGTTCGGCCTCGATAAGGCCGTCACGGTAAGCGCCGAGGGCCATTGCGCCCATCACGAGAAGGATCAGGGCCAAGGTGTTGCCAAGCACCAGCGCGCCGCCCACGCGGCTGGAGCTGTGCTTCAAGAGCCGTAAAACGCCAGCGCCTGGTGCAGCATGCTGACGATGATCAGTCCGCTTTATACTTGTAGCCGACGCCATAAAGTGTCTCGATTCCGTCAAATGTCTCGTCGACGACGCGGAATTTTTTCCGTATCCGTTTGATATGGCTGTCGATGGTGCGGTCATCGACATAGACTTGGTCGTCATAGGCCGCATCCATCAGCGCATCGCGCGACTTCACAAAGCCAGGCCGGGCGGCCAAGGAATGCAGGATCAAAAATTCGGTGACGGTGAGCGTGACGTTGTCACCCTTCCAAGAGCAGGCATGCTGCGGCGGGTCGAGGGTGAGGCTGCCCCGGCGGATGATCTGGTCGGCATCGGCGCGCTCTTCGCTCGGCGCGGTGGTGGCCCGGCGCAGGATAGTCTTAACCCGTTCGAGCAGAAGGCGCTGGCTGAACGGTTTCCGAACATAGTCATCGGCGCCCATGGTGAGCCCGAGAACCTCGTCGATCTCGTCGTCCTTGGAGGTGAGAAAGATAAAGGGAACCGAGCTCTCCTGGCGCAGGCGACGGAGGAGCTCCACACCGTCCATGCGAGGCATTTTGATATCCGAAACGACCAAGTCAGGGCCTTTGCCTAAGATGCCATCAAGGGCTGTCGCGCCATCGGTGTAGGTGGCCACGCCATAACCTTCGGCTTCGAGGGCAATCGAAACCGAGGTCAGAATGTTCTCGTCATCATCGATCAAGGCGATGGACGCCATGCTGCCACTCCCAATACGCGGGGGGGGGGGATTCCCAAGTGTTCATCCTAGCAAGCAAAGGTCAGCGCGGCGTTAAGGAATAACAGCGATTGCTGCCAAGTGACCGTAACGTTTAGGGTCTGACGCTATCGATGAACGTCGCCATCGCCTGGTCACGCTCGGACAGCCCCCCTGCGTCATGGGTGGTAAGGGTGATCTCAACGCGGTTGTAGACATTGAACCATTCGGGATGGTGATCGTGCTGCTCGGCGTAAAGGGCGACGACGGTCATGAAAGCGAAGGCCTCTTTGAAGTCACCGAACTTGATCTTGGTGGTTGCGGCGTCTTGGTTGTCGTCGTCTGACCATTGGGGGTGGTCCTGGAAAAATTGGATGCGGGCCTCGGGGGAGAGTTTTTGAACCATGGGATTAAGCTAGACCTCTTGCGCCATGCCGCCAACGCCTATCAGACTCAAACTTCGTCTCTGGAGACCCATGATGGCTGATGTGACCGGTTGCACCGAGGCGGCATCGCCCATGGTGTCTGACGTCGAGGCGGTGAAGCCTTGCCCTCAGGCTAAGCGGAAATGGGTCCTGGTGGTAGCGATCCTCTCCTCGGCCCTCGGTTTCATCGACGGCTCGGTGGTGACGATTGCCGTGCCGGCCATACGCGATGGGCTATCTGCTAGCTTTGGTGAGATCCAGTGGGTGATGAACGGCTACCTTCTCTTCCTAGCGGCGTTCATTCTGCCCGCAGGGGCTCTGGGCGACAGGTTCGGGCAGCGGGATGTCATCGTCATCGGTCTTATCGTCTTTGTGCTGATGTCCATCCTGTGCGGACTTGCGCAGACGCCAGGACAGTTGATTGCAGCGCGGGCGGCCAAGGGGATGGCTGCAGCCTTGATCGTCCCTGGTTCCATGGCGCTGATCGCCAAGAATTTTCCCGCATCAGAGCGCGGCGCGGCCATAGGGCTTTGGTCAGGGGCATCCGCTTTGACCACGGCGCTCGGCCCCGTCATCGGCGGTTTGATTTTGCAACTCGGCGGCGAAGAAGCATGGCGGCTCATCTTCTTTTTGAACCTGCCCTTGGGCGGCCTAGCGGTTCTGATCGCACTCAAGATGATCCCGCGTGATCCTGGCCGACAGGGTGCATCCATCGATTATGGAGGCGGCGTTCTTTCGGCTTTGGGCTTGGGGACGCTGGCTTATGCCCTGACAGCGATCAGCGAGGGGACAGGGACATCATCGGCCGTGATGCTGATTGGGGTTTTTGCGGTTATGTTCATCCTTTTCCTTGTGGTCGAAGCAAGGCGGAAAGATCCCATGCTGCCGCTGGGGCTTTTTCGTTCGCGCGGGTTCAGCGGCGTCAATGCGATGACGTTCCTTCTCTATCTCGCCCTGGGCGGGATGCTGTTCTATGCGCCGATCACCTTGATCGAGATGCATGGCTTAGGCGAAGGCGTTGTCGCCCTGACATTTCTTCCGTTCACGGCGGTTTTGGCCTTGGCATCGCGGTGGACCGGCGGGCTTGCCGACCGGGTGGGCCTGCGCGCGCCTTTGGCCTTTGGTGCTGTCCTTGCGGGAATTTCCTTTTTAGCGATGGGGTATGCGGTGCTGGAGGGGAGCTTTTATGGCGGCGTGTTGCCGGCCATGGCGCTTCTGGGGGTGGGCATGGGTTTCGCCATCCCGCCTCTTGGCGCTGCGGTCATGGCCAGCGTGCCCGAAGAGCGGATCGGGATCGCCTCAGGGGTCAACAACACAGTGAGCCGGGTGAGCCAGCTTGTCGCCATTGGAGGCTTGGGTCTCGTGGCCGCCTTGTCCTACCGCGCGGCGCTTCCCGGCGCACCGCCGGGGCTTGGATTTGCCGAAGCTCTTCCTGGCGCGGAGAAAATGGCTGTTGTGCGTGCTATGGGCCAGGGTTTCTTTGCCCTCACCCTCGTCTCTATGCTTCTCGCATTCCTTTCAGCTGCAATCGCCTGGTTCACCCAACCCGGCGGCAAACCGGTCTTTCGACCATGAACCTTCGTTTCATAGGTGACCGGCGCTTGATCCGCGCGGGCGAATGAAGGACAAGCGTGACGCTTTCCTGGTTAACGGCGATGGGGCTGCTTTGAAGACTGTTATCTTCCAATGGCCAATGCGCGGTCTTGTTGCTGCTTTGGTGATGCTGGGCGCGATGCTTGTCGGTGCCGAGGCCAGGGCCGAGTACACATTCTGCAACAAATCGAGCTATGCTCTTTCCGCGGCACTCGGTTTTCACGAGGGCGAGGCTCTCCTGACGCGAGGCTGGTGGCGTTTGCGCCCTGGCGAATGCCGCCGGGTTCTTTCCGACGATGTCGATGTCGGTCGCTATTATGTCTATGCCGAAGCGATCCCCGGCCATGGCGGGCCTTTGCGCACCTGGTCGGGCGAGACGCCGCTTTGCGTCCAGAACGACAGCCTCTTCACCTTGCGCGAGCAATCGGTTTGCCAGAACGATCCCCAGCGCCAGCGGGATTTCTACCCTGTTGAGGTCACCGCTGAGGATGAGGGGTCCTTCACCACCGATTTCACCGATGAGAGCAATTTCACCAGCTACAAAGCGCAGGTGGCGGGCATTCAGCGGCTTCTTGCCGATGTCGGCTATGATATCGGCGATATCGACGGTGCGTTTGGTGCGGCGACGAAAACGGCGCTGCGCGATTATCGCCGGTCCCGCGGCATTGGCCAGAATGCCGTGATCGACGAGGCGGTCATCGATGCGCTGATCACCCAGGCGAATGAGCAGGACGCGCGGCTTGGCTTTTTCTTCTGCAATGAAACCATGTTGCCGGTTTGGGCAGCCTTTGCCCAGCCTACGGACGATCAAGAGGGTTACCGCTCATCGGGGTGGTGGCGGCTAGAAAGCAGTGCCTGTGCCAAAGTGCGCCGCGGCACGCTGGGTGAAGAACCTTACTACGTCTACGGCATTATGCAGGCTGAGGATCAAGAGCTTCCCCTGGCGGGGGGCGACACGCCGTTCTGTATCTCATCGGTGCAGTTCGATGCCGAAAGCGACATCGCTTGCGAAGCTTCGGGCTTCGACACGGCTGTTTTCCGGCGCATCGACACAGGCGGCGAGCCTGCGTGGACGTTCGAGTTCACGCCGGAACAGTTCAACCCTGACCTTGCTGCAACACCGTGAACAAGCGCGACCAGACAGAGACCTTCACCCATGTGCGCGATTGGGTTTTCGATCTCGACAACACCCTTTACCCTGCGGCCTGCAATCTCTTCGCCGAGATTGACCAACGCATGACAAGTTTCGTCGTGGAGCTTCTCAACGTTGAACGGGACGAGGCGCGCCGGGTACAAAAAGACCTTTATGTGGCCCACGGAACGACCCTTGCTGGTTTGATGCGCGAGCACGATGTCGATCCCCACAATTTCATGGACTATGTGCACGAGATCAATCTCGAACCCCTGTCACCTGCGCCGGACCTCAAACGAGCCATCGCCGCTCTACCGGGGCGCAAATTTGTCCACACCAATGGCAGCTGTCAGCATGCGGCCAATTTTTTGGGTAAATTGGGTCTTGAGGGCATCTTCGATTATGTCTTCGATGTGTAAATGGGCGGCTGGGTTCCCAAGCCGCACGCCTCGAATTACGATGCGTGTGGAGAGTTTTTTGGCATCACCCCTTCCGAAACCGCTATGTTTGAGGATATGGCGGTCAATCTTGAAGAACCCCATCGCCGCGGGATGACCACCGTGCTGATCACCGGCGATGCTGCGTGGATTGATGATGAGCCTGCGGAAAAGCGCCCCGGCGCCATTGTGGGCGAAGCTGAGCATATCCACCACACAACCCACGACCTGGCCGCGTTTCTGGCCAGCTTAACGAAAGAGTAAGGAGCCCCCGACGCCATGGACGCTCACAAGGCGCAAAGCCTGATCGACAACGCTTTTGACGATAATCTCGATACCGATGAAGCGCGCGCAGCCGTTGAGCATGCGCTGCTTGGCCTCGATAGCGGCACCTACCGGGTGGCCTCGAAAGAGGGTGAGGCTTGGACCGTTCATCAATGGCTGAAAAAGGCCGTGCTCCTCTCTTTTCGTTACAACACCAATGCGCCGGTTTCGGGCGGCGTTGGCGGCGGCGCGTGGTTTGACAAGGTGCCTTCGAAATTTGAGGGGTGGGCGGAGAAAGACTTCACCGAAGCCGGTTTTCGCGCCGTGCCGCCATGTGCTGTCCGCCGCGGGGCCCATGTGGCGAAGGGCGCTGTTCTGATGCCTTCCTATGTCAATATTGGCGCTTATGTGGGTGAACGGACGATGATCGACACCTGGGCGTCGATTGGTTCCTGCGCGCAAATCGGTGCCGACTGCCATATCTCGGCTGGAACCGGTATCGGCGGTGTGTTGGAGCCTTTGCAGGCCGAGCCAACCATCATTGAAGACAATTGCTTCATCGGTGCACGCTCGGAAATCGTTGAAGGCGTGATTGTCGGCGAGGGCTCGGTGGTGGCGATGGGGGTCTTCATCACCCAATCGACCAAGATCGTGGACCGAGCCTCGGGCGCTATCACCTATGGCAGCATTCCGCCTTATTCCGTGGTCGTGCCGGGAACATTGCCCGACCCCAAGGGCGGCCCGAGCCTTGCCTGCGCCGTGATCGTCAAAACCGTCGACGCCGGCACCCGCGCCAAGACGGGCATCAACGATCTCCTGCGCGGTTAAGCGTTAACCGGCACAACACCTGACCCCGAACTTGATCCGGGGATAGGCGCCGGTTTTGCGCTGAAGCTTACTCTTCGACAAAGAGGCTTCAGCGTTCGTTCCAAAGTCAAGTCTTGTACAGCATTGGCTGTTTCGATATCGAAACGGCAAGAAGTGGAGCCTGCCCGTGAGTCTCTCGGAGACCCTGACCCCTTGGCGCGATGTGATGGTGGAGATGGTGCGGGATGATCAGCCCGATCTCTCGATGCGCCAATGGGCGCTGCTCCTCACGGTGTATCTGACGCCAGGGCCGCACACCGTTCGGCGGTTGAGTGAGGATCTGGAGGTGCCCAAGCCTGCGATCAGCCGGGCGCTCGATGCTCTCTCGATCCATGGTCTTGTCCGCCGGGCGCGGGACCCTTCCGATAAGCGCGTGGTGCTGGTCCAAAAAACCACCGATGGTTCGATGTTCGTCGACCGCTTTGCCGCTGCCGTCGAGGCCGGTGAGCGGGGCGCGGAGCTCGCCGGTTTTTACTGAGGGCATTCAGCCGAGGAGAAGGGCGAAGACCTGGATCAAGCGTCGCTTTCCATTGCATCTTCCGCAACGGTTTCGTCCTCCGCCGCGACGCACTCAGGCAGCGCAACCGGCGTGTCCGTCACTTGCTGACCGAGGAAGAGAAGCAGGTCGGCACGTTTGCCGTCTTTGCGAATCTTCTGCGCCATCTGGGTGCCTGGAACGTAAGCCTGGCTATCATAAAGATACTGGTCGAGTTTCTCATAGGTCCACGCACCCTCAAGGCCTTGAAGCGCCTTGGTGTAGGAATAACCTGAGACCGAGGCGACATCTCGGCCCATGATGTTCCAAAGGGCTGGGCCCGTACCATTGGCGCCGTCCTTTTCAAGGCTGTGGCAAGCGGTGCAAAGGGCCGAGCCGCGGGCACCGCGTTCGGCGCTCGCTTCGGCCAAAAGACAGCCGAGGGAGATTTTCTCTTCTTCCGCTGCACCTTCAGCGCCGCCGACCAGTTCGGCATAGGGAATGTAGGCAAGATCAAAGGGGTTCTCTTCCGAGGCGTGGTGATCGCCATGATGGCCACCGCTCAACGCTATGAACGTGTTGACGATCACCGGCAGGCCGATGAAGAGAAGCAGGACGACCAGAATGGCCCCAGCGAGTTTGTTTCCGAAAAGCGGATCTTTCATAACACGTCCCAGGACTTTTTTATCAGGCATGCTTGGCAAGCACGCGGTCTTCAGTTTGCGCCGCACATAGCTGTGGTGGCACCGTATCGCAACGCGCGGATGAGCGCGGAATCGTAAGAGAAGGATGAACAGTGTCGAAGATTGCGTTTCAGGGAGAGTTGGGGGCGTTTTCAGATCTCTGCTGTGCGACCTATACGCCAGAACGCACGGCGACGCCGTATCCTACCTTTGAAACAGTCTTCCACGCGGTGACTTCCGGCGATTGCGCGGGTGGTATGGTGCCTGTGGAAAATTCTCTCGCTGGCCGGGTCGATTATGTCTACCGCCTGCTGCCTGATCGCGGTGTGGCGGTGATTGCCGAGCATTTCCTGCCCGTGCGGATGCAGCTCATGGTGACACCGGGAACCGATCCCGCTGGCCTCAAAACCGTGCGCAGCCACCCCATGGCGTTGTCCCAGTGCCGCCGGATGATCGCCCGCCGGGGCCTCTTACCGAAAGCGGCGCTCGATACCGCCGGCGCGGCACGGGAGTTGCGCGATGATCCCGATCCCAGCGTCGCGGTGATCGCGCCCAAAGGGGCCGCGGCGCATTACGGGCTTGAGATCATCGAGGCCGATTGTCAGGACGAGGACCGCAACGTCACACGCTTCCTAGAGATCGTGCCCGAAGGCGCGCCGTTCCCGGACAACACCGGCGCACCGATGCTCACAAGCTTTATCTTCCGTGTGCGCAACATTCCTGCGGCGCTCTACAAGGCCCTTGGCGGGTTCGCCACCAATGGCGTCAACATGACCAAGCTTGAAAGCTATCAAGAGGACCACACCTTCCGCGCCACCAGGTTCCAAGCCGAAATCGAGGGGCACCCGGACGATGCTGCTGTGGCGCGAGCGCTTGAGGAGCTTGGTTATTTCTCGGCCGACTTTAAGCTGATCGGGGTGTTTGCGGCTGACCCTTACCGGACGAACCCCTCATTTGGCAGGTGAGCCATCAACGCGTTGTCGGGCAAGTGGTGCGCAGAGTTTGCGCCGCCGCTTTTTATGCCGCTGTGTTGATCGGCGAGGGATCCATATAAATTCGGGCACTGATGACTTTCTGAGACTGGTTCGTTCGCAGAACAGTCACAACAGGCAGAACGAGCACACGACCGTCACGCAAATGATAGTGAGCGGACGCCTCCATCATACCCATCCGCGCTTCGGTCAGGGTTGCCAACTCTTCGTGGCGCATGGAGGAAAGTCTGCTGTAGAACAACAACAATCCCTGATGGATCTCTTGATATCCCTGACGAACCGGCATGTTGCCCATCTGGAATGAGGCATCGTTCGCGAAGTATTCTAGCAGTTGATCGGGAACGAGGGTGTCTGCCGCCGCGAAATAAGAGAGCAGCCAATCGCGCGTCATGGCTTTGCGAAGATCGTGTTGCCAGCGAGAAGTGCACTTGCCTTGGCCACATGGGCGCCGTGCTCTTTGGCCACTTCGAGCATATCGTCCTTGATGCCGGTTTGCTCCATGTGCACCCCGGCGGAACGCGCGTAGGGCCCCCATTGCAAACCGCCATAAGCGTAGCCTGGTGTTGTCTTTGGCAAGGGAATGAGGATCATTCCGCATTCAGCAAAATTGTTCAGTAGGGAGATCATGACATGCTCATTGCCCGCGCCTGCATTGCCAAAGCCGCCCCCTGTCGCGAACACGGCACCAACCTTACCAACCAGTGCGTCCCGCATCCATAATGGGCCGAAGACTGTGTCGATCAACTTTTTCATTTCCCAGTTCACATTCGACATCTGCACCGGTGATCCGGCAATCACACCATCGGCATCAAGAACATCTTGTTCCTTAACATCCCCCGCAGCTTTCAAATGGACCG
>JBCCTG010000024.1:0-13669 GCA_039198735.1 Pseudomonadota bacterium
CAAAAAATACATGCCCTACGCGCGCTAAGGAGGAGCCCATATGTCACGTGTCAAAGGGGGCCCAGCGTCCCACGCCCGTCACCGCAAGATTATCAACGCCGCTAAAGGCTATCGCGGTCGCCGCAAGAACATCTTCTCGGCCGCCAACCAGGCGGTGGAGAAAGCCGGCCCGTATGCCTATCGCGACCGCAAAGCCCGCAAACGCGAGTTCCGCAAGCTCTGGATCCAGCGCATCAACGCCGCGGCGCGCCTGCACGGCATGACCTATTCGACCTTCATCAACGGCCTCACCAAAGCCGGGATCGAAGTTGACCGGAAAATGCTCGCCGATATCGCCGCGCGCGAGCCAGCAGCGTTTGGTGAGATCGCTGAAACCGCGAAGAAAGCCTTGGCTGCTTAAGCCCCTTTTTTCCAGCAATGTTTTGGCGCCCGCAACTTGCACCCAAGTTGCGGGCGCCTTCTTTTATGCCAGCAGCATTGATCGACCCCAAGGCTCCTGGCACACGCGTGCGAACGTGATGGATCAAGACCCCAATGAGCCTCGAAGACGATATCAAGACCTTAGAGACCGACCTCGCTGCCCAGATCGAGGGCGCAAGCGATGAACGCGCCCTCGAAGACATCCGCGTTGCGGCCCTGGGTAAAAAAGGGGTCATCTCCGAACGGATGAAAACCCTCGGCAAGATGTCCGCCGAGGAACGGCAAGTGGCGGGCCCCGCCCTCAATGGCCTAAAAGTGCGCATCACCGAAGCCATCACCGCGCGCAAAAGCGTCCTTGAAGACGCAGCTCTGGCCGAACGTTTGGCGTCCGAACGCGTGGATGTCACCCTGCCTGCTGGACCGCCGCCGCGCGGGAAGCTGCATCCCCTGACGAAAGTTTTCGAAGAGGTCGCTGAGATTTTCGCCGCCATGGATTTCGAGGTGCGTGAAGGCCCCGATATCGAGGACGACTTCCACAATTTCACAGCCCTCAATTTCCCCCCCGAGCACCCCGCGCGGGACATGCATGACACCTTCTTCTTTCCGCCCAAGGAGGATGGTGAACGCATGGTCCTGCGCACCCACACATCACCAGTGCAAGTCCGCACCATGATGAATGAAAAGCCCCCCATTCGGATCATTGCGCCGGGCCGTACCTTCCGCTGTGACAGCGACCAGACGCACACACCGATGTTCCATCAGGTGGAGGGCCTCGTCATCGACAAAGGCACCCATATGGGTCACCTGAAAGGCACATTGGAGGCCTTCTGCCGGGCGTTTTTCGAGGTGGATACTCTCACCACGCGCGTCCGCCCACATTTCTTTCCGTTTACGGAGCCTTCAGCCGAGATGGATGTCGGCTATGAGCGGGACGGCGGCACGGTGAAAATCGGCCAGGGTGAGGATTGGATGGAAATCCTCGGCTGCGGTATGGTGCACCCGAACGTTCTGAAAGCCTGTGGTCTGAACCCGGATGAATACCAAGGTTTCGCCTTTGGCATGGGCGTTGACCGCCTGGCCATGCTCAAATACGGCATCCCGGATTTACGCAGCTTCTTCGCAGGCGACACCCGGTGGATCGAGCATTACGGCTTCGCCCCCGAGGCTGTCTGATGGCGGAGGGAAATGAACCTCGCGGCACCATGACGTCCCGCGTCATGGCCATGCCCGCTGACACCAATGCCTCCGGTGATATTTTCGGCGGCTGGGTGATGTCACAAATGGATATCGGTGGCGCGGTCCTCGCCATACGGCGCAATGGCGGCAGACGCGTTGCCACGGTCGCGGTGGACAGTATGCATTTCGTCTGTCCCGTGGAAGTCGGCGATATCTTTGCCTGCTATTGTCACATCGCACGTGAGGGAACCACCTCAATCGCCGTGAAGATTGAAGCCTGGGTCGAGCGTCAGGGCCAAACGGACCTTAAAAAAGTCACGCAAGCCGTTTTCACCTACGTGGCCCTTGACGAAGAGGGCAACCCGACCCCCCTCCCTGAGGAAGCCGTATCATGAAATTCACCATCAGTTGGCTGAAAGATCACTTAGAGACTGAAGCAAGCCTTAATGAGATCGTTGAGACCATGATCAAGGTCGGCCTCGAAGTTGAGGAGGTTGTTGATCCTGCGACCACTCTCGCGCCCATCACCGTTGGCCACATTAAAGAAGCCGAACCCCATCCGGACGCGGACCGCCTGCGCGTGTGCAAAGTCGATACCAAAGACGGCGAAATGCAGATCGTCTGCGGCGCCCCCAATGCACGTGCAGGGATCAATGTCGCCTACGCACCGGTTGGCACTTACATCGCGGGAATCGACACCACACTGACGAAAGCCAAAATTCGCGGTGTGGAGAGCTTTGGCATGCTGTGCTCCTCAAAAGAGCTTGGCCTTGGTGATGATCATGACGGGATCATGGAGCTGCCCGCCAATGCGAATATCGGCGAAGCGATTGCGTCGCTGGTCGGTGCCGATGACCCTGTTATCGACTTTGAAGTGACGCCGAACCGTCCGGATACCAATGGTGTTCGCGCCATTGCCCGAGATTTGGCGGCAGCGGGACTTGGCACGTTGAAACCGCTTGAGGTGGAAATCCTTGCTAGTGATTTTGACCAGCCCATCCCGGTGGTGACGGATGCGCCAGGCGCATGTCCAGCGTTTGGGGCGCGGGTCATCCGCGGCGTCAAAAATGGTCCGTCACCGGAATGGCTGCAAAAGCGCCTCCGCGCCCTCGGCCTCAGGCCCATCAATATGCTTGTCGATGTGACGAACTTCATGGCTTATGATGAAGCGCGGCCGCTCCACGTCTACGACATCGCCAAGCTGAACGGGACTATCCGTGCCCGCATGGGTCGGGCTGGCGAGACATTTCTCGCCCTCAATGGCAAAGAGTATACCGTTGACGAGACCATGTGCGTGATTGCCGATGACAACGGTGTTCTTGGCCTTGGCGGCATCATGGGTGGTGAAAGCTCTGGGTGTACGGAAGATACGGTCGATGTCCTGATCGAAAGTGCTTATTTCGACCCGCTGACCATCGCCAAAACCGGGCGTAAGCTCAGCCTCACTTCCGACGCGCGCTACCGGTTCGAGCGCGGCATCGATCCTGCCAGCATTAAGGACAGCCTAGAGCGCGCAGCCAAGATGATCCTGGACGCTTGCGGCGGCGAGGCCAGCACGATCACGGTCGCTGGAAAAGCCCCTATTCCTGACCATAAAGTCGTGTACAAACCATCGGAAACACTTCGTCTGACCGGTATGGATGTCCCAGAAAGTCAGCAAGAAGATATCCTGACGGCGTTAGGGTTTAGCGTAACACGCGGCGGGACTTGGACAATCGGCGTCCCCACCAATCGCCCTGACATTGAGGGTACAGCGGATATCGTTGAGGAAGTGGCCCGGATCCATGGCCTTGATCATCTGCCAACTGAGGTTCTTCCGCCGCTTTCCGATGCGCCGCGACGGCGGCCTTCGCTCAGTGATCGACGTAAAATCGCCATCAAGGATGTCCTGGCCGCGTCGGGCTTTCATGAAACCGTCACCTGGGCGTTTACGGACGAAGCTGCAGCGAAGCTTTTTGACGATCAGCCTGCGGAACTCAAACTTTTGAACCCCATCTCATCTGACTTGGCCGTGATGCGTCCAGGCCCCCTGCCTGGCCTTCTTATGGCCGCATCCCGCAATGCCGCGCGGGGTGCGGAGGCTGTCCGGCTTTTTGAGGTGGGCGGCGCTTACACATCGGACCGGCCCGATGGTCAGCGTACGGTAGCAGCCGGCATCATCTGGGGCGCTGACCCCCGCAACTGGCGCGGCTCACCCCAAGAGCCCTCCCTTTTCGATGCCAAATCAGCAGCCTTCGCAGCTCTCGAAGCGGCAGGGGCTCCTATTCAACGGCTTATGGTGAGCGCCGAAGCGCCGCGCGGGTTTCACCCAGGGCGCAGCGGGCTTTTGAAACTTGGGCCCAAAGTGACCCTGGCACGGTTTGGCGAACTCCACCCCCATGTGCTGAAAGCCTTCGATCTTACGGGCACCGCCGCAGTGTTCGAGGTGGAGATCGACGCCGTCCCCGCGCCGAAAAAAAAATCCGCCACAAAGCCTGCGCTGGACACGTCGGACCTCATGCCCGTGCACCGGGATTTTGCCTTCCTCTACCCCGAAGCCGAACCCGCCGATCCGCTCCTCAAAGCGATCGCAGGGGCAGAGAAGGCTCTCATCGCCGATGTCCGCCTTTTCGATCTTTACCGCGGCCAGGGCGTGCCCGAGGGCCAAAGATCCCTCGCGGTGGAGGTCGTGCTGCAACCCAAAACGAAAACGCTGACGGATGAAGAGATTGAAGGCGTTGCGAAAAAAATCGTGGCAGCGGCTGAAAAACTCGGCGCAACCTTGAGGGGCTGAAAAACTTGCAGCGGAAGCGCGCCTGCGCTAGCTCGCGGCCTCTCGCCGCATTAGCTCAGTTGGTAGAGCATCTCATTCGTAATGAGGAGGTCGCTGGTTCGAGTCCGGCATGCGGCACCATTTGAGTTTGCCTACCGCCTTCGGCTATTTGCGGCCGTGCGGTTCGAGGTCAGTCCTCTTCTGAGACCCTATTGAATTTAGCCTAGCGCTTTGCAGTTCAGGGCCTTGGTGTTGTTGGCAAATGCGCTGCAGGTGAGCGTACCGCGTTCTTATTGTCCGTGATCAGGGAACGGAACGATCTGGTTTCTGACATCGTGACCAATATCCGCGCGACCAAGATAAGGCACATCGTAGCGACAGCACCAATCTTGCACGATCTTTTCGGGCGTGCGGCCAAAGGGAATATCGTTTTCCGGGATGTCCGAAACGCGCCCAAGGTATAAGCCTTTGAGGTTGGCAAAACGACCACTTGCAAAAGCCGTCAAGAGGGCTCGATCGAACGCGTAAAGATGCTCACCCACCTCTTCGATCATCAAAACTTCACCATCTGTATGAGGAAGATAAGGGGTTGCAGCTAGCGATGCCAAGATCATGGTGTTGAATGCGAAGGCGCCTTTTTCCTGAGTCCTGGGTTCGATGTTTTCGTCCAGTCCGTCAACGAACCAATCGAGAACCCGGCGAAGTGCCTGTGCACCATCGTTCCTCAGGCCGTCGGCCACCATGGGTCCGTGGACGCACCGGCCGATCTTGGCGCGGTGGAGGGCAGCAAGGAGATAACCCGCGTCGCTGTAGCCGACGTAAGTCTTCTGCTTTGCGGCATCGTTCAGTTTTGGGAGGACAAGATCGATGATGCGGCCTGCCCCATAACCTCCGCGCGCAAACCAAACGGCATCAATTTCAGGATCGTTTGCCGCCTCGATCAAGGCCGATGCCCGTTCCTGATCGGATCCAGCAAAATGCCCGCTCTGGAGAAAGCATTGGGCCGCAATCTCAACATCAAGGTCTGAAAAGCGTGGATCGCTTTTTTGAACACTCTCTAGGATTGTGACAGCATCTTGGGGAAGCATGCGGCTGGGGGCGACGACGGCAATCCTCATGACAAAGACTTTTGCCCTATTGCCTCGACCAAGGATTGCGCGAATGGGGTCAGGCTATCATCGCGCGCGCCCATGACGATCACGGCCTCACCAGAGTTTGCCTCTAAGCTCTCAGCAAAGAGATCACGGTGGGCGATATAGCACGCGCGGCATCCTTGAGCTGACAGTTCTTCCGCCACCAACCTTGCATCCTCTGACGGCTCAACGGTGCCGCCGAAATAGACCGGCTCGGTGATGGTCAAGGTATCGTCCTTGCGCAGACTTGACGCGAAAGCCTTTTGATAAAGGTCGTGCATCGAACGCAGCGGACCATACCCGTGGGGCTGATACATCACATGAAGCCGCGGATAATGTTCAGTGAGTGTCGAGAGCGAGGCTTTGATTTTGTCAGGATTGTGCGCAAAATCGTCGATGACGGTCACTCCGCCTGCGCGACCGACCGGTTGGAGACGCCGGGCCGTTCCGGCAAAACTTTGAAGCACCGCACACGCATCACTGAGGGTGACATCCAAAAAAGATGCCGCCGCGATCGCGGCCAGTGCATTGGAAATATTGAAGGTTCCGATCATAGGAAGATGCAAAGGTGCCGTATCACCCGCACGCGTTCTAACCTCCGTCGACAAACCATCATGGGAATGCTCGATCGTTCCCGCCGTAAAATCTGCGTCAGAGGTCAAGCCGAAGCTTTTGAACTGATCACAGGCAAGCCGCGCTGCGATCGCGGCCACAGGTTCACTATCGATCCCAAGAACAGCCTCATGGCTTCGCTCCGCATACCCTGTAAACAGCACATCCAGCTCATCCATGCTCTTATGGTCTTCGGAAATGTTGGTGATCACACCGACAGAAGGGGTGTACATCGCGATGGAGCCGTCGCTTTCGTCCACTTCCGTAACGAAAGGCCCTTGGGTGCCCACGCGCCAACCCTGAGGCTGACCATCCGCATCAAGCTCATTCAACATAGGCGCGCCGTTCACCACCGAAGGGTCGTGCCCGGTCGTCACCAGAATATGCGCCAGCATGCTGGTGGTGGTGGATTTGCCGCTTGTCCCAGCAATACCACAACTTAAACGTGCATTGTTGGTGACGTCCGAAAGAACCTCAGCGCGAATTTTATGCTGTGCGCCGACGGTTTTTGCAGCCAGCACGTCAGGAATTTGCGCCTCGACGGCTGATGAGGTGACCAGGATTTGCTCAGGGAACGTCAGACCGCTTCCGTCCTGGGGGAAGATTGCGATACCGCGCTCTTTCAGCTTCGCGGCCACGTCCGAGAACCGCCCCTGGTCAAAGGACCTGTCGGACCCGGAAACCTTACACCCGCGTCCATGAAGATACATCGCCAAAGGACGCATGCCGCTGCCGGCGATACCGCAAAAGAAGTATTGGTCTCGAACCATAGCGTCTTTCCTTACGCGCATTCCTTTCGCCGAGGTTCACGGGTATCGGCCAACCTCGCAAGTGTCTTGGCATGAAGGCACGCACGCTTTGCAGATAGGCTTTGCCCGCAGCGAAAAGGCTCAACCGGCTCCCTCACAAAACGGAAATGATATTGTTTCGTTCAATTCCGAGTCTTTTAGTATTGTTTCATTAGAACGACAGCTTAGATGACAAGAGTGCGCACAGCTTCTGTGCGCTCTTTCATAGTGGGAGCTTTGGAATTGAGCGCGGGATCCTCCTCGACGCCGACGGCGCGCTATATTGTCGGTTTGGTGTTTGAAACGCTGACCCACGAGCGTGATTTCGTAGCTTTGGCCATTATTTACGGCCTCGGCATCAGCCTTCTGTCCCTGGCAACGCCGATTGCCGTGCAGGTGCTGATCAACTCCGTGGGCTACACAGCCCTGACGGTGCCTTTGGTGGTGCTGGCGCTGACGCTTTTTGGGCTTCTTTTGGCATCGGGTCTGATGAACGCCATGCGCGTGCATTTGATGGAGCTGTTCGCGCGAAGGTTTTACGCGCGGTACACATCGGAAATCGCTCTCAAAGCGCTTTACGCGCAAAAGCCTTTTTTTCAGGATGACGGGCGGATCACTTTGTTCAACCGCTATTTTGATATTCTTCAGGTGCAAAAGGCTGTGCCGGTTCTTTTGATCGGTGGTTTCACTGTTCTTTTACAGGCCGCCGTTGGCTTTGTGCTGACGGCTTTTTACCACCCGCTTTTTCTTGCCTTCAACGGTGTGATGATCGGTTTGATTTGGTTCATCTGGCTTCTCTGGGGCGGATCAGCCGTGCGCAGTGCGGTGGAGTTGAGCCAAGCAAAGCACCGCACGGCAGGATGGCTTCAAAGCCTTGCGGCATCCAACGGTTATTTCAAATCGCAGCAACATATTGCCTACGCTCTTCAAGAGACCGATGGCGCAACCCATGATTACATTGAGGCGCACAAAAAGCATTTCCGGCGCCACTTTGCTCAAACGGTTAGCTTTCTCGTTCTTTACGCGGCGGCCAGCGCCTCACTCTTAGGTCTCGGCGGCTGGCTGGTGATCCAAGGGCAGCTCACCTTGGGTCAGTTGGTGGCGGCGGAACTTGTGCTTTCCGTGGCCTTTTTCGGTGTCAGCCAGCTTGGCACCTATCTGAATTATTTCTACGATCTGTGTGCCGCGTCGGAGGAGCTCTCTCTTTTCAACGCTATTGAGCAAGAAGAACCCACACCAGCGGAGCTTCCGTTTTGTGAGAGTTCAGAGCTGGTATTCGACAATGTGCGCGGGGTTGCGCGGGGCCAGAAGGCCCAGTTCAATTTGCGCATCCCCTCAGGCGCCCATGTGCAAGCCGTTTCTGAAAGCCACGGCGTACAGCGACTGTTCTCCAACCTCCTGAAGCGCTTCGATGAGCCCAAAGGCGGCACACTGACTTTAGGCGGCAATGATATCTCGGCGATCGACGCCCTGGCGCTTCGCCGTGAGGTGATCGTGCTCGACAGGCCGACTGTGGTTGAGATGAGCATGCGTTCCTATCTCACCTTGGCCGCACCCGAAGCTTCCTCCTCGCAGATGTTGGATGTGCTGCGCGCGGTCGGCCTCGATACCGCTATCGAAGAGCTTGAAGATGGTCTTGATACGCATCTTTTCGCGACGGGCTGGCCGCTGTCGATCAGCGAAACCATGCGGTTGAAGCTTGCCGCGGCGGTTCTCGCCAAACCGCGTGTTCTCGTTCTCAACCAGTTGTTCGACACCATCCCCGCCGTGCACCTGCGGGCGGCCCTCGCCTACCTTGTGAAATCGAGCAAAGATGCTCCGACCGTTATCATTTTCTCCGCAAGTGATCGGGATTTGGGTCTGGGCAACTATTTGGCGCTTGGCCGCAAGACCCAAACGTTTTTCGCCAAACATGATGAACTGATCACATCCCTTGCAACGCCGACGGGCCCTTCCCGTCCGAGCACGTCGCTTATGCAGGAGGTTTAGTATGCCTTTTCGCGAGCAGCACATTCAATCCTTCAAGACACTGCACAGCATCAAGACACCGCGTCCCATACGCGTGGTGGCCATGGCGCTCTTGATCGCGGTGATCGGTGCACCTCTTTTCCTGGCATCGGTTCCTTGGGTTCAGACCACACCGGGAACGGGTGTGGTGGCCGCGCTCGATCCCAATGACAGGGTTCAGGACATCAATGCCCTCGTTTCGGGGCGGATCGAGCAATGGTATGTCCGTGACGGCGCCCATGTGGCGGCGGGCGATCCCATCCTCAAAATCGTCGACAACGACCCTCAGTTTCTTGACCGTCTTGATGCAGAACAAATGCAATTGCTTGAGCAACGCAACGCGGCGGAGGCCGCTTATAGGACAGCGCAGATTGACCTGGGGCGAACCGAAAGCCTCTTCAATGCTGGCCTCGCGTCACGTCGTGATTTTGAGCAGGCCAACATTCGCGTGGAAGGTTTGAGGGCGGAACTTGCACAATCAGAGGCCGCTCTCACACGGCAGCAAGTGGATATCTCACGCCAATCACTTCAATATGTCCGTGCACCGCGGGATGGACGGATCTTGCGTGTCAATGCTGGCGATGCTGCAACCTTGATTGCGGCAGGTGACCCTGTTGCGACCTTCCAGCCTGACAATGCTACGCGCGCGGTGGAGCTTTACATCGACGGGCGGGACGTGGCCCTCGTTCGCACGGGCTCACCGGTGCGGCTTTTCTTTGAAGGTTGGCCTGCCGTACAGTTTTCAGGTTGGCCCTCGATTGCCGTTGGCACATTTGAAGGCCGGGTGCTGGCCCTTGACCCAACGGCGCAGCCCAATGGCCAGTTCCGCGTGCTTGTCGGGGAAGAGCCCAATGCAAGAGAGCCGTGGCCGGATGAACAGTTCATCCGCTTCGGTGCGACGGTGCGCGGCTGGGTTCTCCATGAAACCGTACCGCTCGGTTATGAGTTGTGGAGTCAACTGAACAATTTTCCGCCGCGCCTTCCTGCGGGCCAAGGTCAGGGACAGGGAGACACCTCACTTTGAAGGTCTTGTGTGTCGGCTTGATGGCGATGTGGTGTGCCGGTGCGGCCAAGGCGCAGGATACACTTCTGCCTGGCGAAGTCGCACAATCAGCCGCCGCTTTCTATCCTGAGGTGCTGGCCGCCACGGCCGAGCGCCAGTCCGCGCTGGCAAGACGCCAATCGGCCGACGGAGCGTTCGACACGGTGGTGGAAACAGAATTGCGCGCACGGCTTGAAGGGTTCTACTCAGGCGACTTTGCCGATGTCCGTGTACGCAAACCTCTCGGCCCTCTCGGTGCAGAGATTTTCGGCGGCTATAGGGTCAGCCAAGGCGATTACCCGATCTATGAAGACATTTTTTTTACCAACCAGGATGGTGAGGGGAAAGTCGGCGTCCTCTTCTCACTCTTGCGCGGACGGGCGATCGACAGCCGCCGTGCCGGTGTTGCACGGGCGGATCTGGGCATTACGGAAGCCGATCTTGACCTTCTCCTCACACGGATTGAAGTTAAACAAAGCGCTCTGACGGCGTATTGGGCCTGGGTGGCACGCGCACGGGAGCTCGCGGCCTATGAAGAGCTTCTCGACCTTGCCCAGAGGCAGGATCAAGCCCTGCGCAAGGAAGTGGCCGCCGGTGCCCGTGCACGGATTTTCTTGACCGAGAACGCGCAGAACCTCACCCGTCGGCAAGAACTCGTGCGTCGTGCGGAACGGGATTTATCCCTCGCGGCCAACCGGCTTTCGCTTTTTCTAAGGTCAGAGGACGGCACACCGATCATACCGATACGGGCGCAACTCCCCGAATCCGTTCCGCTGCCTTCGAGCGCGCCGCGGATTGATCCGCAGGCGCTGTTTTCGGCACGCCCCGATCTGCGGCTTTTGGAGGTGGCAAAAGATCAGCTCGAAATCGACCGGCAGCTTGCGCGCAACGATCTCCTACCCAAGCTTGACGCAGCGGTGGAGGCCTCGAACGATTTTGGCCGTCTTGGACCTGGCGGCATCAGCCGAGATGATCCTGAGTTTATCGCAGGACTGCAACTCACCGTACCGATCGGAAGGCGCGAGGCACGCGGACGACTGCGGACGGCAGAGGCGGAACTTCAAGCTCTTGAGCAGCGCGAGCGTCTTTTGCGTGACCAGATTGCCCGTGAGCTGAGCGATATCATCATTACGCTGAACACGGCGCGCGATGTTCTTGCGCTTACCCGTCAAGAGACCGAGCAAGCCGAAATTATGCGGGTTGCCGAACTCGACCGCTTTCGAGGTGGCGCCAGCGACTTTTTCCTCGTGAACTTGCGTGAACAAGCTGCCGCCAACGCCAAAGTTCGCCTCGCCCAAGCCGAATTCGCCTATGCCAGCGCCAATGTCGCCTTCCAGGCCGCAACCTTGGACACCGAACGCCTTTTGCGCGGATACTGATGAGGTTTCGAGCTGTCCTCATCGCACAGCGAACGACATTGAGAAATTCCCACACAACAAAGCTGGATGTCCCGCGGCATGTGTGTTGAAAAGATATCTCGCAACCGTCCTGGTTAGGGACAGCGGCGGTTCAAATACAGCTCAGTCCAACACGTCCCGCGATAAGTCACAGCTTGCACATGTCTCAAATCACATCGAAAAACCGCTTCAAAAGGTCTCTTCTGGCCGCTGTCTTCTCGGCTTCGGCCGTTTTGGGGACAGCCGCGGCGGGGGACGCCGAGGGCCGTTACGCCGTCAAAGGCATTGGCCTGATGCCGTGCGGACAATTCATCGAAATGGCCCAGGCGGGCGAACCGCAGGCCGCGCTGGTGATGTCATGGGTCGCTGGCTACCTCTCCGCCGCCAATATGGTGCTGCCGGAGACCTATGATCTTGTGACCTGGCAGGAAGGTCTTTTGCCGAACATCATTGCGTCGGCGTGCCAGCAGGTTCCCGATCAACCCGTGGCCATTGCCGCTTCGGAATTGCTCGCGGTTCTTGGACCAGGCCGCCTGCAAAAAGCGGAAGCACCGGAGCAAATTGCCGTGGGTGAGCTGCGCCGCCTCCTCTACCCTTCGACCGTTCGGCAGCTTCAGCAGGCCCTTAAAGATGCGGGCCAGTCCGTGACCGTCGACGGTGATTTCGGACCTGGCACCCAAACGGCGATCAGCGCTTATCAAAAGGCACGTGGCCTCAAGACATCGGGTTTCCCTGATGAGCCCACCTTGGTGGCCCTCTTCACGGGCCAAGGTCCGGGAAGCGCACCGGCACGATCACCGGCCCCTGCGCAAACTGCACCAGCCGCCACGCCGCCGGCATTGATGGCACCTATTCCTGGCCCCTTCTCAAAACCCAATCAGTAAGCCTACAGAATAAACAAATAGCAAAAGGGGGAGCCTTCGCAGGCTCCCCCTTTTTGCATTGCAGCGGTTTTGTTCCGATGGCGGATGCTCTGACAAGAGACAAAAACCATCAGGTCGAACCGAGGAGCAGCAGCCCTCAGTACCCGATCACGATACCGTCTTTCCGCATTTCCGTGGCACCGCGATAGACGCCGGTTTCTGGATCACGAATGATGGCTTGGTAGCCGCCGAACATGATGGCGTCGTCGATAACCTTCACATTGTGGTTCATCTTGCGCAACGCTTCCACGGTGGAGGCCGGAATACCAGGCTCGACATGCAACGTGCCCAGAAGATTATTCTCCCCCTTGCTGGTCGGGGTCCGGCCACCACTGTGGTTGAGGCGCGCAGCATCACCAGCCTCTTGCACATTCATTCCGTAGTCAACCATATTGATAAGGACCTGAACATGCCCTTGAGGCTGCATGGCGCCGCCCATCAGACCAAACGACATATAAGGTGCGTCATCCTTTTTCACGAAAGCCGGAATGATAGTGTGAAAGGGCCGTTTGCCGGGTTCATACTGGTTGGGATGACCTTCCACCAAAGAGAAAAGCTCGCCGCGGTTTTGGAACATGAACCCCAAGCCGTCAGGCACGAGGCCCGAGCCCAGACCAAAATAGTTCGACTGAATGAGCGAGACCATCATTCCGTTTTTATCGGCCACGGTGAGGTAGGTGGTGTCTCGGTCCTTTTCGAGCATGGGATCACCGGGCCCAAATTCCGGTGCGGCTTGGTCAGGGTCAATCAACGCTGCCCGTTCTGCTCCGTAGGCATCGGAAAGAAGACCTTCCAAGGGAATCTCGGCGAAAGCAGGGTCAGCGTAATAACGCGCCATATCCTCAAAGGCGAGACGCTTAGCCTCGGTGATATAGTGCAAGACCTCGGGGCTTGACCGGTCCCACTGCGCAAGATCGACTGTCTTCAGCATATTGACCATCTGAAGCGCAGCATAGCCCTGACCATTGGGTGGCAACTCACAAAGCTCATAACCACGACGATAATGGACGCAAGCGACATCGACCCAAGTGCTCTCATGGGCGGCGAAATCCTCATAGCGCAGATCACCGCCGATGCGTTGAAAATAAGCGTCCATCGTGCGTGCAATGTCACCTTTATAAAAAGCATCCCGGCCACGCTTGGCGATCGTCTTGAGGGTTGCGGCAAGATCAGGATTGCGAAAGACTTGCCCAGCCTTTGGCGCACCGTCGGCAAAGTAGGTTGCACGCGCATTGTCGAACTCGCCAATCATCTCGGTACGGCTTTCAAGAAAGGGCTCTGAAAGCTCAAAGTAATAGGCGATCACCGGTGACACTGGAAATCCTTCCTCGGCATACTGAATGGCGGGGGCCAAGACCTTGCGCATGGGGAGGATGCCGAACCGCTTATGCAGGGCAAACCACGCATCCACCGTACCCG
>JBCCTG010000025.1:0-13405 GCA_039198735.1 Pseudomonadota bacterium
GTTTTTCATATGATAACGCCGCCAACTGTCATACCAATAAAGGGGCAGATCACCCACCTTGGCACGCTGCGCTTTGATGCCTGTCGATTGTCCGCCCACATGCACAAAGCGTGCGGCAGGGACATGGTAGATCTTCCACCCCGCATCATTCATCCGTCGGCAGAAGTCCGTTTCCTCATAATAAAGGAAATAACCTTCATCGAAAAAAGGGACATCCTCAAGCGCTGCGCGTTTGATCAGGAAGCACGATCCACTCACCCAATCACAGGGGCCAGGCTCCCGCGCATCCACCAGCATCTCCGTTTCACGCAAATGCTCCGGCATTAGATGAAAAACGCCAGGGACACGCGATATCTCATTGGCAAAACTGGGATAGCGGTAACAACACCCGCGAGGCTTCAGCTCTTCATTAAGGGCCCGCCCGCCCAGGCCGCCAGCCTCGGGATACGCTTCTGCTGCCTCACACAACGCGCGCAGGGCGCCAGGGAAAAAATCCGTATCAGGATTAAGAAGCAAGACACCGTCGGGTTGCTCCGCCCGCGCATAGATCGCGCGCAGCCCAAGATTGTTGCCCGCAGCAAAACCGCCATTCACCGGCGAGCGGATCAGCTCCACGCGATCCTCCCAGCCAAGCTCGGCAACACCCTTCTGCAACGCCTGGAAGCTGTCGTCTGGCGAAGCGTTCTCGACCAGGACGATGTCGAGCCTCTCCACCCCCTGCCGCTCGGCGGTGAGGTTGGGCAAGTTTTGCAACACCAAATCCGCGGCTTTGTAATTGACGATCAAAACAGTGACGGACTTCATAGCGAGGGGTTTCTTCAGGTCAGTGTGAGTGAGGGGTGACAGGGCGCATCTTGGGTTCTATATGTGCCATGACAGTTTTCGAAACGCTTCGAAAGCGGCCCCGCGGGGCCGCTTTTGTTGTTTCTGGAGGTTTTTTGGCGGACGCAGCCTTAAAAGCACTTTTGGAACCGGTGGTGGAAACCGCTGGCTTCGAACTTGTGCGCCTGCGCGTCACCGGCTCGCGGGACAGAACCTTACAGATCATGGCCGAGCGCCCCAACGGCACCATGTCGGCGGAGGATTGCGCCGCCCTCTCCCGCGCCCTTTCGCCTGTGCTTGAAGAGAAAGATCCGATCACCGAGGCTTACACCTTGGAGGTGTCCTCGCCGGGCATCGACCGCCCGCTGACGCGGCTCAAGGACTTTGCCCGCTGGGATGGTTTCGCGGCCAAAATTGAGCTGACCTACGCTGTTGAAGGGCAAAAGCGGTTCAAGGGCATCCTTGCTGGCACCGAAGACCAGAACGTCCTGATCGATTTGGAAGGCGAGGAGGAGACCGCAATGATGCCGTTTGACATCATCGCGGCCGCCAAGCTGATCATGACCGACGAGCTCATCACCGAAAGCCTCCGCCGCTCCAAATCCGCCCTCAAAGAGGGTGACGCCGAATGGAGCGAGAACGCCGACGGCCCCCAGCGCGGGGGAATGTCGTGATGCCCCAACTTTTTCATCAATTGTTATCCCAAGCCCTTCGCCGTTCTGCGGCTGGGATGATGCACCGATAAGGAGACCAAAACCATGGCCGTCACCGCCAACAAACTTGAGCTGATGCAGATCGCCCGCGCCGTGGCGATGGAGAAGTCCATCGACATGGAGATCGTGATCGAGGCGATGGAAGACGCCCTCTCCCGCGCGGCGAAATCCCGCTATGGCCAGGAAACCAATGTTCGGGTGGAAATCGATCCCAAAACCGGTGAGCAACGGCTGTGGCGGCTGATGGAAGTGGTGGAGGATGTCGAGAACGACTCCACCGAAGTGAGCATGAAAGCGGCCCAGCGCCAAAACCCCGAGGCCGAGGTCGGCGACTTCATTTCGGACCCGCTACCGCCCGTTGATTTTGGCCGCGTTGCAGCCCTCGCGGCGAAGCAAACCATCACCCAGCGGATGCGCGATGCCGAGCGCGACAACCAATACGAAGACTATAAAGACCGCGTCGGCGAGATCATCTCCGGTGTCATCAAGCGCCTCGAATATGGTCACGTTATCATTGACTTAGGCAAAGGCGAGGCAGTCATCCGCCGGGACCAACAGATCCCGCGTGAGCCCTTGCGCCAAGGCGACCGGGTCCGCGCTTACATCGCCGATGTACGCCGCGAACAGCGCGGTCCGCAGATCTTCCTATCCCGCACCCACCCGCAATTCATGGCAAAGCTGTTTGAGCAAGAGGTGCCGGAAGTTTACGACGGCGTCATCGAAATCAAGGCCGTGGCCCGTGACCCCGGCAGCCGCGCCAAAATCGGTGTCTATTCCAACGACAGCTCCATCGACCCCGTCGGCGCCTGCGTGGGTATGCGCGGCAGCCGCGTGCAAGCCGTGGTGGGTGAGCTGGCCGGTGAGAAAATCGACATCGTGCCTTGGTCCGAAGACACAGCCACCTTCGTGGTCAACGCCCTTGCACCAGCGGAAGTCGCCAAAGTCGTCCTCGACGAGGAGTTGGAGCGCATCGAAGTCGTCGTCCCCGACGAGCAACTGTCCCTCGCCATCGGTCGCCGCGGCCAGAATGTCCGTCTCGCCAGCCAAGTCACAGGCTTCGAGATCGATATCATGACCGAGGAAGAAGAGAGCGAGAAGCGCCAGAAAGAGTATGCCGAACGCTCCGCCCTGTTCATGGAGGTGCTCGACGTCGACGATATGATCGCCAATCTTCTGGTTTCCGAAGGTTTCGCCCGTGTTGAAGAGATCGCTTATGTCGACATCAACGAAATCGCCGTGATCGAAGGTTTCGACGACGAAACGGCAGAAGAACTTCAGGCCCGTGCCCAGGAACACCTCGAACGGGAGCGCCAAGAGCTTGACGCCAAGCGCATTGAGATGGGTGTCGATGACGACATGCTGACGTTTGAACCCCTGAACCTCAAAATGATCATCGCCCTCGCCGAAGAAGGGGTGAAATCGGTTGAGGACCTTGCGGGCTGTGTCGCTGATGACCTCACCGGCTGGACCGAGCGCGTGGACGGTGAGAAAAAACATTACGAAGGCATGTTGGAAAAGTTCCGCATTAAGCCTGATGTTGCCGAAGCGCTCATCGCCGATGCCCGCAATCGCATGGGTTGGGATGATGAAGACGAAAGCGAAGAGGCCGTCGAACTCGAAAATGCCTAAGGGTAAGAACATCCAGAAAAGCTAAAATTTGCCAAAAAAGGTCCACCACTCGGCAAACACCATTGCGTACCTTTCTTAAGGGGTTGGATGAGGTGGAAACCGTTGCGTTGGACGCACTCACTCATCGGTCGCGTCATGATTGCGGCTGCGTTCGCATCGGTGGCTATTGTCACCGTCGTGACCACGGGTGTGTTCGTTCTTGAATTTCGTCATGAAAAACAAGACGGTCTTCAACGGCTTCAAGAGGCGACCATTGCTCGCGCTCAACAGCAACAAGTGCTGTTCGATAATCTTGCAGGCCATCAAACCGCTGCGATCGATGCCTTTCACGACCGACTCGCCTCCATCGACACGGCCGAAGCCGAAGCGCGGTTCGATCGGCTTTTCCCGCTTTTTGGCGATGGAACACGGCGCAGTTTGGATGCGCATTTCGAAGGCCAATATGATGCCAACGGCAATTCCATCTACGGCATGGCCGCGTTCATTCCGCGTGTGGATGAGCTGACACCGCTTGATCGTGTTCGCATTGTTGTCGCTTTTGACATTGTGCGGACTTTTGGACCAAGTTTCATCGTCAGCTCGCCCAACTTCTGGTTCTTCACCAGCCGCGGCGATGTGGTGATCTTTGCCCCAGAACGACCCAACCGATTGATGCCTTATCGTCGTGATCTGCCTGCTGATTTTGACTTTGCGTCAGCGCCCATCATTCAGGCCTCAACACTGGCCGCAAACCCGACGCGCACCTTGAATTGCAGCGGCCTTAGCAATTTTATTTACGATCAACAGGGCGCATCGGCGATGTCGGGTTGTCAAACGCCTATCGACGACGAAAACGGTGCTCATATCGGCTCTTTCGGCGTAACACTGTCTTTGCAAGGATGGTTGCGTGAGGCAGTGACGCCCCGCCGCGGCGACAGCAGAAAATGGATGATCGCCAGCCCTGATTTCGGTCTCTTAGCGCACACGGACTTGCTTGGTGATCTTCAGAACCCGCAAGAAACCATTGCTGCGAAAAGCGACGAGGTCGAACATTTCTTGACCCATATCGATGGGAAAATGGGCGTCTTCGACGATAAGCAAGCTCGCTCGATTTTAGCATACTCGGCCTTCACCGGCGTCAATTGGTATATCTTTTCCATTCAGCCGCGATCGGCACTCATAAAGCCGGCCACTGCTCTTGCCATTCGTTCGGCGATCGCCTCCCTTCTTACAGCCGTTGGTTTGATCGCGCTGATCGTCGCCCTCTTTTTCCGCCGCATTGCTCGTCCCCTCGATCTTCTGACCGAGAATGCCAAGGGTGAGTTCACAGCGCCGGGGAACCGCCTAGGCGAGCTTTCCAACCGCAATGATGAAGTGGGCGAGCTGGCTCTCACACTGGTCAACCGCGATCGGCGCTTTGCGGAACTGGTTGATTCGCTTGAGCAAAGGGTTGCAACACGCACATCGGAACTCAACCAAGCCTTGCGTCAGGCGGAGGCTGCCAACAAGGCGAAAACGATTTTCCTTGCCAATATGAGTCATGAAATTCGTACACCGATGAACGGTGTGGTCGGCATGGCCGAAGCGCTCGAACGCAGTGACCTTAACGATGAACAGCACGCCTTCGTCAGTGTCATCGCGAACTCAGGCAAAACGCTCTTAGGACTGATCGACGATATTCTCGATATCTCCAAGATTGAGGCTGGCAAGCTCACGGTCGAAAAAATCGCGACCGAACCCAGCGATATCATTCACGACGTTTGCGGACTTTACCGTCAATTGGCTGAACGAAAAGGCATCGCGCTCACGGCTGACACGAGAAAGCTCGATGGCGAACTGGTTTTCACCGACCCTTTGCGCTTCCGCCAGATCGTTTCGAATCTTGTTTCAAACGCTGTCAAATTTACCGAAGAAGGCTCCGTTCACGTTGCTTTGAAATATGGCGAAGGCAACAAACTTGAGGTGCACGTCACCGATACGGGGCTTGGTGTACCTGACAAACTCAAAGACAAAATCTTCCGCAAATTCGAGCAAGCCGAGAACAGCACATCGAGAGAGTTTGGCGGAACCGGCCTCGGCCTTGCGATTTCGAGACAGCTTGCAGGCCTCTTGGAGGGGGACCTCAAGCTCGCCCCAAAATCAGGGCAAGGATCGACCTTTATACTGACGATCAATGCGGCCATGCTTGCGCGAGGTGAGCGCGATCTTCCCGTGAAGCGTACGGAAATTCCCGAGAGCCTCGATGACCAAATCGAAGGCCTGCGCGTGCTGGTTGCCGAAGATCTTGCGGTGAACCGTCAAGTTCTCGAAGCGGTGTGCAAGCCGCTTTCGCTGCATCTGGTGATGACGGAAAACGGTCTGGAAGCGATCGAAGCTTTGCGCATTGATCGCTTCGATGTTGTGCTGATGGACCTACGCATGCCTGTTGTGGACGGGCTTGAGGCCACAAGGCGCATCCGCAAGGGCGACGCCGGACACGCGGCCGTCAATGTCCCGATCATTGCGCTCACCGCTGACGCCATGGGCGATCAAGTGCGCGAAAGCTTCGAAGCGGGCGTTGACGCACACCTTGCCAAACCCATCAGCCGTACGGACCTGGTCGAAGCCCTCTGGCGCTTTGGTGTTCAAGGTCCTTTGGACACCGAAACGCCTGAAACCAGCACCAACCTGCCAGGATAGATCTTCATATCCTTTCTAGCCTTGCCAAGCCGCGCGCCTTGTGGCCGAACCGCGAGCGATGAGCGATTTGCCCCCTGTTTCCGCCTATATCCGCACCCAAAATGAGGCGCGGCGCATTGGCGATGTGGTGCGCGCCGCCAAAAAAGCGGCCCGCCAGGTGGTGGTGGTGGATTCAGGCTCGGACGATGGCACCCAAGAGATTGCGCGGGCTGCAGGCGCCGAGGTGCATCATGTCGATTGGCGCGGCAATGGCGGCCAGAAACGTGCCGGTGAAAACCTGTGCACCTATGATTGGCTGTTGGATCTCGATGCCGATGAAGTGATCGATGATGCCATGGCCAGATCGATCCGCGATCTTTTCAAGGACGGCCAAGAGCCTCGGCACCCAGTCTATGGCCTGCGCCAAGTGCACGCGGTGCCCTTTGGCGATCCTTGGTGGGGCACGGACATCATCATCAAGAACAAATTCTACGACCGCCGCCGCATCCGCATGCCAGACCATCCGGCTTGGGATCAATTGGACCATTCGAAGACAACCAGCCCGCGCCTCGGCGGCTTCATGCTGCACTATATGTTTTCCGATATCGGTGATCTGACCAGGAAGCAAGAACGCACCATGACCCGCCGCGCAGCCGGTGTGAAACAGAAGGCGAAAACCATCCTCGCCCTACGGATTGTTTTCGCTTTCCCCATCTACTTCCTCAAGCGCTACATTGGAAAAGCTCTCTTTACCCGCGGTATCTACGGCTTCGCTTTTTCCATGACGATTGCCTATGGGCGCTGGCTAAAGGATGTGAAACTTTACGAGCGGCACCTGAAAAGTGAACAGGATGCAAAGACCAACGCCGCCGACCAACCGGAGCCTCACCATGCTGAATTTTGAAGCCCTGCGCGAAGCCCGCACCCGCACCGAACCCTTCACCTATATCGTTGCAGAAGGTGCTCTGACTGCGGATGAAGCCAAAGGGGTGAGGGCGGATTACCCTGCCATCGCGAAGACGGGCTATCTGCCGCTTTCCAAACTCGAAGCGCAAGGCCAGTTCAAAGCGCTGATCGATGATCTTCAATCAGAGGAATTGGCCGAGGTTCTCTCGGAGAAACTGGGGCTCGATCTTGCCGATAAACCGCGCATGATCACGGTACGGAGGCTCTCCAAAATCGGCGATGGCCGCATCCACAATGACAGCCTTTCCAAGATTTGCACGATGCTCGTCTACCTCAATGATGACTGGAACCCATCCGAGGGAGGCGCCATCCGTGCCCTGAACGGTGAGGCCAGCATGGATGACTATGCCGAAGAGGTCTCCCCCATCGCCGGCAATGTCTTCGCCTTTGCCCGCTCAGAGACAAGTTGGCACGGCCACCCCCCTTTTGCAGGCGAACGCTACGTCATCCAAACCACCTTCCTGACCAGCCAAGATGAACTCGACCGCAAAGAAAACCGCGGGGGCATCCAGATGTTTTTGAAGACGTTCTTTGAGCGGAGCAAATAGTCTGATTGTTACAGCGTGCTCGATTCAATAATTGAGATTCAAGCAAACCCATATCAGTATTTTATGAAACAAGTCATTCGTCTTTGCTCATGCTCATGAATAACCCGACAAGCTCTTCATTGACATAGTAATTGTTTCTCCCTTGTCGGATTTTCTGAACAAGCCCTTCTTGGGCTAGGGAATCAAGATACTTTGTTGCGGTTGGGCGAGACACTCCAAGTTCTGTCTGTACATAGTCGACCCGAGTGTAGGGGTGGCGGAAAAGATTGTTCAGAAGATCTTGACTGTAAATTTTAGAGAGCGCGCCATCACGAATATCTCTTTTCCGAGTCGCCATTTGATCGCGGATGCTCCGAACCAGTCCAATCGTCGTTTGCGCTGTTTGAGCAACAGATGTCAGTATAAAGATGACCCACTCTTCCCATGCGTCAATCAGTGCCTGACCACTGGCCTCCCGTGGTTTTTGTAACAAGCGATAATAATCATCCTTCCGTGCATTGATGGCTCGGCTTAAATACAAAATTGGTGTATCAAGAAGTTCTACCCTGCAGAGATATAAAACACTCAGCATGCGCCCTACACGACCGTTACCGTCAAAGAAGGGATGAATGCTTTCAAATTGGTGATGAATAATTGCCATTTTAATCAGTGGATCAAGTGGTGAAGCTTCATCATCATTGATAAATCTTTCCAGCGCCGTCATATGCTTTAGGACATTCTCTGGACCTTGCGGGGGGACATAGACGATGTCATCGCCAGCTCTCTTTAACACCGTACCGGGACGATCCCGGAAACCATCATCACGGCCTTTCAAGAGACGGTACTGCTCAATCAATGACCGGTTGGTGATGATCCCATCCGTTTTCAGAAGATCATCCCAACCCAGTTTCATAGCATCTCGATAAAGCGCGACCTCTTTCACAGGTCCTGACAAGGGGTGGTCAGAATCAATCTGACTCCGGAAAAGATCATCTTGGGTCGTAACGATGTTCTCAATTTCTGAACTGGCCTTTGCTTCCTGAAGGGCCAAAGTATCGATCAAGATGCCTTGATTGGGAATTGCAGTTGCAACGCCTTTCAATTCCGCCAGTCCAGCCTTCGCTTCAGCCAATGCCTTGTAAATCGGTAACGTCTCCAACGGGACCGAAGGCGGTAAATTAGGAATGGTGTAAATAGAGCGATGCTGCATGGGGTCGATCTGCCAAAAAACACTGGTTTTTTGTGTATATCAGCATATCATGCCAAAGAAACGCTATATTTTTTATATGTTTCTTGTATGATGTAAAAATTATGAGGGACGACCAGATCATCCCATACATATTTCAATTGTCGTAATACGGTGCCCGGCAGGTCAATCCCGGAAATCAGGCTGCTGACGTTCCAGCTTCCGAATGAGCGCGGGCCAAATGAGTGCGTCAGCGGTCATGGTAAGAGCCGCCTTGCCGATTTGCTCATTTTTTTCGATCACAGGATCCATCGTCGGATAAAGCTTGCTGCCGCCAGCGAGGGTTGCAACCTGCATCGAACACGCCCGCTCCAAAAAATACATGCGTGTGAAAGCCTGGGGTATGGTCGCACCAAGGCTCAAGGTCCCGTGGTTGCGTAAGAGCATGGTGCCTTTGTCGCCAAGATCCTTTTGTAGACGTGGGCGTTCGTCATGGTCGAACGCAACGCCCTCATAATCATGGTACGCAATGTCTGAAATCACCAACTGCGCAGTCTGATTGAGCGGCAGGAGACCATCCTCCATCGTGGAAACGGCCGTCCCGTTAATCGTGTGAAGGTGCATGACGCATTGGGCATCGTCCCGAGCCTCGTGCACGGCGGAGTGGATGGTGAAGCCTGCGGGGTTCACCTCGTAAGGGCTGTCATCGATTTTGAAGCCGTTCATGTCGACTTTGACGAGGCTCGTCGCCGTAATTTCCTCGAACAACATACCGTAAGGGTTGATCAGAAAGTGATGCTCCGGCCCAGGCAACCGCGCCGAGATATGGGTGAACACCAAATCATCCCAACCAAGCATGGCAACCACCCGGTAAGCCGCAGCAAGATCATTGCGGACCTGGCGCTCTTCCGGCGTCATTGACGAGGGATGCTGATCGGTGTTGCTCATGGCGGCGGTCCTTCTGATCGGATCGGTCTTTGTGTCGTATACTCATAGGTTATCACAAAGCCCGTTGCATGCGCAAAGGCTTAGCGTCCGTTGATCGCCAGAGACACCAATCGGGCACTTGAACTTCAAGGCCTGTCACGCTTTTGTGCAGCAACTTTTGCCGCATCGCAGCGAACAGATCACGGTGGGGATTGCATCATCTGTCGCTGCACCCTGTCTGTTCAAGATCCATCAAAGGGGATTGGGGATGAGCCGTCCTTCATTAGAACTGTTGCTCGCCACGCCGCGCGGCTTTTGTGCCGGTGTTGAACGCGCGATTGATATCGTCGAGCTGGCGCTCGTGAAATATGGCGCGCCTGTCTATGTGCGCCACGAAATCGTGCACAACAAGCGGGTGGTCGATACCCTGCGGCAGAAGGGTGCCCGCTTTGTCAAAGAGGTGGACGAGGTTCCCGAGGGCGCGGTCGCTATTTTCTCCGCCCACGGTGTGGCGCGCAAAGTCGAGGCCGCCGCCAATGGACGAGGCCTTGAAGTGATCGACGCCACCTGTCCGCTGGTCACCAAGGTGCATAAGGAAGGCCGCCGCTATGCCGGTCGCGGTTATGACGTGGTGCTGATCGGCCATGTGGGGCATCCAGAAGTTACGGGGACCCTCGGGCAGATCGATGGCACCGTGCATGTGGTGGGTGATGAAGAGGATGTCGCCAAGCTGCAGGTGGCCGATCCCGAAAAGGTTGCTTTCGTCACCCAAACGACCCTGAGCCTCAATGACACACGCGGGGTCATCGCGGCCTTGAAAGAGCGCTTCCCAGCCATTGTCGGTCCCGACACGCGGGACATTTGCTACGCCACCCAGAACCGTCAGAACGCGGTCATCGACCTGGCTGAACGTTGTGAGCTGCTCTTGGTGGTGGGCGCAGAGAACAGCTCCAATTCCAACCGCTTGCGCGAAATCGGTGAGCAAGCAGGCCTGCCCTCCTATCTTATCGCCGATGCCGATGTGCTTGAACGCCCATGGTTCGATGGTATCGCCAAGGTCGGCATCACCGCCGGTGCATCGGCACCGGAGGTTCTGATCCGCGAGGTCGTCGCGCGCCTCAATGAATGGTTTGAGGTGACGGAACGCCCACTGGACGGCGCAGAAGAGAACGTGCAGTTCAAACTTCCAGAAAGTCTGGCCACCATCAAAGCCAACCCGCAACTTGCTTCGTAAGATCCAAAAACGCGACCCGAGAGAGAGACCATGTCCGTTCCCGTCCGTCAGGCAGCCGCCGTTGCCGCTTACATCGCCAAGCAAAAACTCATGGGGAACAAGCGCTATCCCCTGGTGATGATGCTGGAGCCCTTGTTCCGCTGCAATCTGGCCTGCGCGGGCTGCGGGAAGATCGACTATCCGGCGGAGATCTTGAACCAACGCCTGACGCCCGAGCAGTGCTGGGCAGCGGCCGAGGAATGCGGCGCGCCCATGGTGGCCATCCCCGGCGGTGAGCCGCTGATTCACAAAGAAATCGGCGAGATCGTCCGCGGTCTTGTGGAACGCAAGAAATTCATCTCGCTCTGCACCAATGCGCTTCTGCTTGAGAAGAAACTCGATCTTTTCGAACCGAGCCCTTACCTCTTTTTCTCCGTACACCTCGATGGTCTTGAAAAGCAGCACGACGAGGCCGTCTGTCAGCCCGGTGTGTTCAAAAAGGCCATCAAAGCCATCAAAGCCGCCAAGGACCGCGGCTTCCAAGTCAACGTCAATTGCACCATTTTCGACGGCTACCCCGCCGATGAGCTGGCCGACTATCTCGACTATTGCGCAGAGCTTGGCGTCAATGTCTCGATGTCGCCAGGTTTTGCTTACGAACGCGCGCCGGATCAAGAAAGCTTCCTGGCACGGACGAAAACCAAAACCTATTTCCGGGAGCTGTTCAAGATCCGCGATGAGCGCGGCTCAAAATGGACTTTGAGCCACTCGGATATCTATCTTGATTTCCTGGCTGGTAACCAAGACCTCAAATGCACCCCTTGGGGTATGCCGACCTACAGTGTCTTTGGCTGGCAAAAGCCTTGTTATCTCCTCGGTGAAGGTCATGTCGAAACCTTCCGGGAGCTGATGGAAGAGACCGATTGGGATTCTTACGGCACCGGCGCTTATGAGAAGTGCAATGACTGTATGGCCCATTGCGGTTATGAGCCGACATCAGCCGATGTTGCCTTCTCGAAACCTTGGAAAATGTTCCCCATTATGATGAATGGCATTAAGACTGAAGGTCCGATGGCGCCGGAAATCGATCTGCGTGCGGCGCGCCCGGCTATCGATGTCCACGAGGAAATCGTTGCTGCCAAAATGGACGAGCTGCAGGCGCAAAAAGAGGGCGCGCCGAAGAGCCCCGGCACCAAAACGCTGATCAACAACATCCCTGCGGAATAAGCTCTTCTCAAAGATCATCTCTCCCTCGGGAGAGATCGACATCGCAGATGTGTCGCGAGAGGGGCAGTTTTTTGAAGGAAAAACTCTGTGCTTTTTAAGCGCGAGCGATCGCATCCAAAATGGCGCGCCCGTCGCTGCGCAATGTTTCATGCGCTTGCGCCGATTGACGGCCAAGCGCGATCAGCGGGCCAAGATCCTGGGGACGCTTGGCAAGTTGGGTGACAGTCTTCCATGTATCGATGGAGCCGTCCCGGCGAATTGCGCCATGGGCCGCAGGCGGAAGACCTTGACTTGCAGGATCAGCCACGGCGCGGACGACATAGAAGGGAAGATGCCGCTCCGCCGCCGCACGGGCCACGACATGGCTTTCCATATCCACCGAGGCAGCACCGAATGTTTCAGCCAGCGCGGCTTTCTCTTGGGACGAGGTGATCACCCTATCGACGCCCAAAATCGGTGCGCCTTTCGCCGGGCGCGGAAGGTCTTGGCTCAAAGGATGGGTACGGAACGCATGGCCCCCTTCATCCAGGACCGTTTCAGGCAGCAAAAGATCACCGGCCCGAAGCCCCGCCTCGATCGCACCAGCAAGACCGATGGACACCAGACACTCAGCACCTCCATCGGCCAGGGCAACAGCATGGTCATAAGCACGTGCAGCGTCGGCGCCTGAGATCATGACAGGGTGCTCAATCGGTCCGAGGGCAGCCTTTTCAGAGCGTAGACCGCAAACAATTCCCAGCCTCACATGCCCCAGCCCTGGCGCGGATCATTCGCCTTCGACATACGTTCATACCGCGCCGTGGCCCACAGCGGAAAGAACGCAGCATACCCATGATATTTAAGGTAGAAGACTTTCGGAAAGCCCGTGCCTGTATAAAGATCTTCGTCCCAGCGCGGCGTACCCTCCTGACGCGGAGCTTCCGAAAGCCACCGGGCACCGCGCGCAACTTCATCGGATCGGACCTCACCCGCCGCCATCAGGCCCATCATCGCCCAAGCGGTTTGTGAGGCGGTGGAGCTGATCGCATGACCTTTGCGATCATCATCATAGGTTTCAAGACCTTCACCCCAGCCGCCATCCTCGCGCTGCTGGCTTTTCAGCCATTGCACGGCGCGGCGCACCCAGGGCTCACGCATATTCACACCGGCACTTTCTAAGCAGACCAGTACGGACCATGTTCCGTAGACGAAGTTCGCACCCCAACGACCAAACCAGGACCCGTCAGGCTCTTGCTCACGCTTCAGATAATTGATGCCCAGCTCAATCGCATCAGCATACTGATCCTTGTCAACCTGCGCGAGGCACCCGACACAGCGGGCCGTGACATCCACCGTAGGCGGATCAAGAAGCGCGCCATGGTCGGCAAAGGGAATGGAGTTGAGATAGAAGTGCTCGTTCTCAGGCTCGAACGCGCCCCAACCGCCTGAAGCCGACTGCATGCCCGCAATCCACTCGCACGCACGGTCAATATTCTCTTTATACTTAGGATCGCCCTGACGATGCATGGCCATGGCCACAACGGCCGTGTCGTCCACATCCGGATAATCAGGGTTCTCA
>JBCCTG010000026.1:0-13250 GCA_039198735.1 Pseudomonadota bacterium
CCAGAAGCAAAACCTTACCGTTCTCGATACGCATGGTTTCGAAAACACCGTCACCGAGGAGCAAGCCGCGCTCTGTACCCGGAAAAATCGGTGCCCCTGGATCGGCTGGTGTGCCATCAAGCCACATCATTGCATAACGTCCGTAGAGGTCAGGAAATTTCGCACAATGGCTCTTCCTCCTTCGGTCAAAAGCGATTCAGGATGAAATTGAACGCCAAAATGCGGGTGCTGAGGGTGACGGAACGCCATAAGCTCATCGTTCGACCATGCCGTTGACACAAGATCGGTCCCTTCAATATCGGAGATCAACGCATGGTAGCGGCCAGCAAGGAAGGGATTGGGGACGCCTACGAACAGATGGCTTCCATCGTGCTGCGTCTTGGTGCTGCGTCCGTGGATGGGGGACCGCGCCGGAACCGTGCGCGCGCCGTAATTTTCGGCAATGGCCAGGTGACCAAGACAAACGCCGAGCATCGGCAGCTTGGGAAACAAGCTGGGAAGATCACGGCAGATGCCCGCACGGTCAGGGCCGTAAGGGCCGGGCGACATCACAATCGCCTCGGGTTTCGCGTGCGCAATATCCTCTTGGGACAGAACATCGCTTCGGACAATTTCTGTCGCGAACCCCGCCTCACGAATGTAACGCGCCAGGGTTTCGACAAAGCTGTCATAATTATCGAGAACGAGGATCATCAGCCCCCACCATTTGCCGGAAGAGATAAGCCTTATCGAGGGTCTCTTCATACTCTTGTTGCGGATCGGACAGTGTGGTGACACCGCCGCCGCTGCGCACATCCACCCGGCGCGTGCCTTCATCGACCATCGCTGTCCGAATGGCCACCGAAGCCCGCGCGCGGCCAGCCCCTGTGATGGCAAAAAGAGAGCCGCAGTAAACACCGCGCCCCTCCCCCTCAAGCGCGGCGATCGCGTCCATGGCAGCGATTTTTGGCGCTCCGGTCACCGAGCCGCAAGGGAATGCGGCAGCGAGGGCATCGGCAAAGCGCAAACCCGTTTTGAGGCGCCCTTCGATGCGGCTGAAAAGATGGTGGACGTTGGAAAAGCTCCGGGCACCGCAGATCACCGGTTCAGTGATCGATCCATCATCGCAGACTTTCGCCAAATCGTTGCGCATCAAATCAGCGATCATGATGTTCTCGGCACGGTCTTTCGCATCGGATTGAAGCTCTGCCAGCAAAGCCGCATCGGTTACGGGATCATCGGAGCGTGGCCGTGTGCCTTTCACAGGTTCAGTCGCGAGCCGCCGATCATCAAGCTCTAGAAAAAGTTCCGGTGAAGCGCTCACCACACTGAACGATCCAAGATCGATGAGAGCACCGAAGGGTGCATCGAGTGCCTCCTGCCAAGGCAACTTGTCGATCAAACGATCTTCAGCGTGAGGAAAAATTGCCGTTTGGCGATGGGAAACATTGACCTGAAAAACATCACCAGCACCAATCCGCCTGCGGATGTCTTCGACTTTGCCTCTATAGAGATGAGGGGCATCACCATCGCCGATGCTAAGAGGCGCCTCAAGCCGGTCAAGCGATGCAAGTGGGTCGGCATCGGCAGTACCTGAGAAAACACCGAACCAGCACGCAGGCAGATCAAGCGGCGGTCGGGGCAGCTTCAGGCTCGGCTCCAAGCTCTGCGCGCACTCATAGCCGAGGTAGCCGACAAGCACATCGTCATGCGCAAGCCCCTCTTCCATGGCGCGAAGTGCGGCAAAGGGATTGTCTGACCCAAGATCATCATAGGTGCAGGACCAAGAGGACTTAAAGCCCGTCAGAGAACGGACGGACCCTAAAAAACCTTGACCCAGCAGGATACGCCGCGGTGCGGGTTCAGGCATCGCGGCGGCTAACCTTAGCGTTGGATCATCCCGGCATCGGCAAGAAGCTGACCAAACTCAGACTGGTCTTCGAGAAGATCCAAGGCACGTTCGAGCTGGCAATCCTCCTCCGCCGGACATTCCACCGGCTCGATGAAGAGCGCGGTTTCATTTTCCTTCTCACGCTCTTCAGCACGAAGGGCCTCCTGGCCTTCCATCAGGATCTCTTGTACGGTGGTGGCTTCATCTTCGGTCTCGCTGACATCGAGAGCGCCGTCGAGGTCGGCTTCGGAGCGACGTTCCGCAGGACCCTCCTGACCCGGACGGGTGATTGGCATAACAATATCGGGCACGATGCCTTGCGCTTGGATCGAGCGGCCTGATGGCGTGTAATAACGCGCCGTGGTCAGACGAAGCGCACCGGAGCGGCCACGGTCGAGTGGCAGGATCGTCTGCACGGATCCCTTACCGAACGTCTTGGTACCGAGGATCAAGCCGCGGTTGCGGTCCTGCAAAGCGCCCGCCACGATCTCAGAAGCTGAGGCCGAACCGCCATTGACCAGAACCACAATCGGCCGACCGGCAAGAGCATCACCGCGATCACCAAGCTCACGCATCGAATCCTTCTGACGGCGTCCACGGGTGGAGACGATTTCGCCGCCATCGAGGAAAGCGTCGCTGATCGCCACGGCCTGGTCGAGAAGGCCGCCGGGATTATTGCGCAGATCGAGAACCACCCCCTGAAGATCATCCACCTGACGCTCAAGGTCTTGGATCGCTTCGAGCAGTTTTCCTTCCGATTGCTGCGTGAAGCCAGCAAGGCGGATATAACCGAAGCGATCGCGTTCGACGCGTGAGGTCACGGGGTTCACAACGATGATGTCGCGGGTGAGTTCGAACTCCAAAGGCTCAGCAACATCTTCACGGGCGACCCGCAGGCGTACGCTGGTGCCGCGCTCACCTTTCATGAGGCCCGTGGCCTCGGTCAGGGTCATACCGAAGACGCTTTCATCGTCGATTTCGAAAATCAGATCGCCAGGCTCGATCCCGGCGCGATCAGCAGGTGTGTCGTCGATGGGGGAAATCACCTTGACGAGACCGCGACCTGGGCCATCACGCTCCTGGGTCACCTGAATGCCGAGACCACCGAAGGTGCCGCGGGTCTGCTCCTGCATGGAGGAGAGATCATCGGGCGAGAGGTAGCTTGAGTGGGGATCGAGGCTCGACAGCATGCCTTCGATCGCGCCTTCCACCAAATCGTGGTCGTCGGGATCTTCGACATAGTTGCGGTGCACGGTCTCGAACGCCTCACCGAAGAGATCGAGCTGGCGGAAGGTATCGGCATCAAAACCGGAGCGCGCGAAGCCTGCGGTCAGGAGCGCAGCCGTTGCGGCGCCGCCCATGAGGGCTCCAACAGCCATCGCGGAAAGCGACTGACTTTTGCGTTGGGAAGAGGAATTCAAACGAATCATAAAAACGTTCCGGCGCGGGGTAAGATGTGAAACGGTCTGGCAGAATGCGCGCTTTGACTTGCTAACCGCTTAAATGTGTCACTGAAGTGAGAAGAACGCAAAGGCGACTTTTGGGCGCCGTCCATGACAAAGTGCCCATCATGCTACGCGCCCTTTTGAAACCAGGGTTCAGGGTCCACAGGCCGACCTTCTTTCCTGACCTGAAGTTGCAGCCGCGGGGCCTGTTGGCGCGGTGACATGATGCCCACCGGCTCACCCGCACCCACACGCTGGTTCTTGCGCACCACGAAACTGTCGAGCCCGAGCAAAACCGTGGTGTAGCCGCCGCCCACATCGATGATGAGAACATTGCCCAAGGCGCCAAACTCCGCCGCCCAGCGCACAGTCCCTGTGTAAGGCGCGGTGACCACAGCGCCGCGCCGGGTCATCAGCTCAATAGCGTCCCGACGCTCGCCGGTATCGTCCCGCTCACCGAAACGGCCCTGGACGATACCCGCCACGGGGAAGTCGAGAAAGCCGCGCGCACCGGTGAATGTATCGGGCAAACTGCGGTCACGGCGGGTGCGCCGATAGGTGCGCAAGACCTCATCACCGCTCGGCAAGGCACGCAGGCGCTCAATCAGCTCGCGAATGCTGGAGGCTTCCTGGGCCAAGCGCCGGGTTTCCCGCTCAACGCCCTGAAGGGCCGCCATATCCTTATCAAAGACCACTTGCCGCTCGGCCAAGAGCCCTTCGAGAAGGCGCCGCCGTTCGCTGAGCGCGGAATTGGTTTCTTCAAGCCGCCTCTGGGCCTCTTTTTTGTCCTCGCGCAGGGTCGCAAGGCGGAGGATTTCCTCCTTGCGGGCTGCGACAATCTCCGCGAGCCGCGGGGTCAGCGAGGACAGCGCAATGGCCGCGAGTGCTGCGTCCTGGGCATCGCCTGGGGAGACCACAAGGGCTGGTGGTTTGGAACGCTCAAGGTTTTGAAGCGCGCCTAAGACCTGGCTCAGCTCTGCACTGCGCGAATCGCGTTCTTCGAGGGCCACAGCCTCGCGGGCTTCGATGGATTGGAGGTCCTGTTCAAGCTGGGTCGCCCGCGCCTCGGCATCCTGGAGCGCAGCAGCCGTGGAGACGAGCTGACCGCGCAACCGGTCCAGGGTCTCTTGCAAACTCTCCGTGCGTGCGCGGATTTCCTGAGCTGAGCGCTGCCCCTCTTCGATCCGCCGCTCGATCGAGCGTAGGCGCTGGGTCTCGTCCTGCGGGGTTTGCTGCAGGAAGGCGGCAAGAAGAAGGGGGAGGAGAATCGTCATACACCCCGGTGATAGGGATGTCCGCTCAAGATCGCGAGGGCTCTATATAGCTGCTCCGCCAGCATCACCCGGCAAAGCGCATGGGGCCAAACGGTTTTGCCAAAGGCGAGAAGTTTCCCCCCGCTGGCTTGAACCTCCTCGCGAAAGTGGGGGTCGAAGCCGTCTGCGCCGCCAATGCAGAAAGTGAGCTCGCTAACGCCTTGATCCCGCAGGCGGGCAATATGCTGGGCGATCTCGTCCGAAGACATCATCGTGCCGCGCTCGTCCAAAAGCACGGCGGCTCCCTTGATCACGCCGCGAAGACGTTCCGCTTCACCTTGAGGATCGCTGCCCTTGCCCGGCGGGATCATCCGAATTTCAGGGCCCTTCAGCCCGAGGGGACCTGAGATACCGCCCGCGCGTTGGATATAGTCACGGGCAAGCTCTTCCAGAGGATCACGTTTCAGCTCCCGCCCCACGGCGAGAAGCCTCAAAAGCACCTATTGCTCGCTGGTTGGTGCAAAACGCTCTGGCGCCCAAATCCGTTCGAGGTTGTAGAACTCACGGACTTCGGGCCGGAAGAGGTGCACGATGACATCGCCCGCGTCGAGCAAAACCCAATCGCAGGTGGGCAGACCCTCCACTGAGATGAGACCGAGGCCTTGCTCTTTAAGCGACCTTGCAAGCTTATCGGCCAGCGCGCCGACGTGGCGTTGCGAGCGGCCCGAGGCGATCACAAGCTTATCAGCGACATCCGATTTGCCTTTGAGGTCAATGGTGACAACGTCTTCGGCCTTTTCTTCGTCGAGGCGATGAAGGACCTGAGAAACGATCGTATCGGCCGAGAACGACGTCGCGTCGCTGGTGTCGACCGGGGGTTGGTTCGGGACGTTTGGTGCGTCCGCTGCATGCTGGGCGGTGATCAGCAGTTTTCTCCGTCAAACGCTTCCCATTATAGAAGCTATTTCTAGATAGCACATCATGCGTCTTTTCATAAAGGGTTTTGGTCGCGGCGAATCTCGCTTGAACTTGAATATTCGTTCAGGCCGCCAACAAAACACCATGCCGGTGCTTGAGCATTCTGAAGAGAGATCGCTTGCCGCTCAGGCAGTCGTGCTTGGGAAAACCGTCTTGCGGCCAAAGATCTCAGAGCCGCCCGCTTATAGCCAGGCCGACTGACGACGCCGATAGGCACCATACCCATGATCATGGTCCAACGATCCCAGCGCTCCAAGCCAGCGAAACTGTCCGCCCCCATGAGGTAAACGAAGCGTTTTGCAGGGTGGCGCATGACAAGCGCCCTCACCGTATCCGCAGCAAAGACAGGGGCTTGCCGAGCTTCGGGCAGCACCCGAACATGGGGAAGGCCCGCCATCATGGTGCGGGTCGCCGCCAACCGATCCTCCAGCGGCGCATAGTCGCGAGCGGATTTTAGCGGGTTTTGCGGCGCGACCAGAACCATGGCGCCGCCAAGGCCGAAACGGCGCATTCCGTAACGCACCAGGGCACGATGACCCGCATGGGGCGGATTGAACGACCCGCCCAGAACCCCTATCGCTGCGCAGTCAAGCAATCTTAGTCTCCCTTGGCCTATAACGCTGATTATGAGACACTTCTCGAAGAGCCAAGGACGGCCATGACCATCCTCATCACAGGAGCCGCGGGTTTCATCGGCTACCACACCGCCGAAGCTTTGCTCCAGCGAGGTGAGAGCGTCGTGGGTGTCGATAACCTCAATGATTATTACGATGTGGCCCTCAAAAGAGCACGGCTTGCGCAGCTTGAAGCGCATTCGGGCTTTTCGTTTCTCGAAGCCGATATCGCCGACCCCTCCGCTATGGCGCCGCTTTTCGGCCAGGATGACATCGACCGCATCATCCATCTTGCAGCCCAAGCAGGCGTGCGCTTTTCGATCGAGAGCCCCCGCTCCTACAGCCATAGCAACCTTACGGGGCAAACAGAAATTTTGGAGCTTGCGCGCAAGCTCCACGTCAAGCACTGCGTCTATGCCTCGTCTTCATCGGTTTACGGCAGCAATGCCAGCATTCCGTTCAAGGAAGATGATCGTACCGACACGCCGGTCTCATTTTATGGCGCCACCAAGAAAGCTTGCGAAATTTTAAGCCAGAGTTACGCCTCGCTTTATGATCTTCCGCTCACGGGGCTTCGGTTCTTTACGGTTTATGGGCCGATAGGCCGCCCCGATATGGCTTATATGATCTTTACCAAGAAGATCCTGGCGGGTGAGACGATCCAGGTTTTCGGTGAAGGGAAAATGGGCCGCGATTTCACCTATATCGATGACTGCGTTGCCGGAATTCTCGGCGCCCTCGACCACCCCCCAACGCCAGCAGATGACCCGCCGCACCGCGTTTTGAACCTAGGCAATGATCGCCCTGAGAGGCTCACGGATTTTATCGGGCTGTTGGAAAAGCACCTCGGTACACCAGCAAAGCGTGAATTGCTGCCTATGCAACCCGGTGATGTGCGGGAGACGTGGGCGGATATCAGCCAGGCCAAAGCCTTGTTCAACTATGCTCCCGCCACCAGTCTTGATGATGGTCTCGGACGGTTTGCCAGATGGTATCTTGGGTCAGGTCAAGCTGCCGCAGGCTGAATAATTGCATCCTAGCTGTTGATGTCTTGAACTTAGGGCCATAGGCCTATCCTCACGCCCCAGACATAAGACAATGGAGGGCGATGTGAGCGATGAGTTCTTGAAAGACGTTGCCGAGGGTTTCTCGAAAACGCAAAAATCCCTTCCCGCAAAATGGCTTTATGATCGTCGGGGGTCTGAGCTTTTTGAAGCGATCACCAAGACTGAAGACTATTATGTCACGAGGACCGAAGCCGCAATCATGCGCACGGTGCTGAGTGAATTGCCTGCCCGCTGTCCCCATGGATCGGCGATCACGGAGTTCGGCAGCGGCGCGGGGGTGAAATCACGTAGGCTGATCGATGCGATGATGCCTTCCGTCTACGTTATGATCGACGTGGCCGAGGATTTCTTGAACCATTCCGTCGAGGCGTTGAGCGAGGCTTTCGAGGATGTGACTGTGTCCGGCGTGGTGGGCGATTTCAACGCCCCTGTCACCCTGCCGCCGGAATTTCATAAGGCCGACAACCGCATGGGTTTCTTTCCCGGATCGACCATCGGGAATTTTCAAAGGGGCGGTGCCCAAATCTTTCTTGAAAATGCACGCAAGGTCTTAGGCGACGGCAGCATGTTTTTGCTCGGCGTGGACCTTGTGAAAGATGAGGACGTTTTGGTCAGCGCTTACGATGACAGCGATGGGATGACAGCGCGGTTCACCCTCAATCTGCTAGAGCGTATGAACCGCGAGCTTGATGCCGATTTCGATCTTGAGACATTCCGCCACCAAGCCAAGTGGAACCTTGACGAACGACGCATTGAGATCCGTGCGGTTTCGCTTGTCGACCAATCGGTCACCGTCGGCGGTGAGACCTACAGCTTTGCAGAAGGTGAAGGGATCCACACGGAGAATTCGCACAAGTACACGCGCGAAAGCTTTGGTCGTATTGCCGATGCCGCTGGCTGGCAGGTCGAGGCGATGTGGACCGACCCCAAAGAGTGGTTTGGCGTCTTCCTCCTCAACGCTTAATCGAGGGCTTTCGGCACGGGAACACCCTGGCGGCGCGCTGCTGCTGCGACGGTGTTGCGCAAGAGGCAAGCAATGGTCATCGGACCGACACCGCCTGGCACAGGGGTGATCGCTCCGGCCACGTCCTTTGCACCGTCGAAGGCCACATCGCCGACAAGACGCGCACTCTCCCCTTCGCCAACGCGGTTGATCCCGACATCAATCACCACTGCGCCAGGCTTGATCATCTCGGCGCTGACAAGCTCAGGCCGTCCGACGGCAACGCAAAGAATATCCGCCTCGCGGCAGACAGCCGCAAGATCCGCCGTGCGCGAATGGGCTATGGTGACAGTGGCGTTGGCGTCGAGCAGCAAAAGCGCCAGGGGCTTGCCCACAAGGATCGAACGCCCCACCACCACCGCATGCTTGCCAGAAAGATCGGGCATCACCCCGCGGATAAGGCGCATGGAGCCTTGCGGCGTACACGGTGTGAGGCCATCGAGACCGAGGACGAGTTGCCCCGCACTGGTGGCGGTCAGTCCGTCCACGTCCTTGCTGGGAGGCACTTCTGCAATCACAGCGTCCGCATCGAGATGATCGGGAAGCGGAAGCTGCACCAGGATGCCGTCCACGCTGTCATCATTAGCAAGCGCACGCACCTGGGTGATCACCTCATCCTGGGTCGCTGCCCCTGGAAGGCGATGGACCCGGCCCGCGATGCTGGACTTGGCAGCAGCCTTCTCCTTACTACGCACATAAACCTGGCTTGCCGGATTATCGCCGACCAAAATCACCGCAAGGCCAGGCTGACGCGGCAGCGTTTTGGCGGCTTCAGCAACCTTGGCGCGCAAATTCGCTGCGACGGCTTTTCCGTCGATCAAGCTCGCCGCCACGGGCTAGAGACCCCGCTGGATAGCCGGTGCGAAGATATAGCTGTTGGCGAAGATCTGAATTGCGCGAAGGCCAAGAAAGACAACGATTGGCGAGAGATCGAGACCACCGAGCGACGGCAGAGCGTTGCGAATGGGCTTGAGCACAGGCTCTGTCAAACCCGTCGTGACACGGAGGATCGCATCGACAACATTGTTGTAGCGATTGATCACACCGAAGGCGATCAGCCAACTCAAGATAATCGTCACGATAAGGACGATGATGTAGAGATCGATGACGGTGTTGAAGAGATAGGAGATGGCTTGCAAGGAACTGACCTTTTTTGTGATGGAGATGCCATAGAAGAGCCCTGGCCGCCAGACAAGCGCACCCCCGCGTGCGCTTTGATTTGGGCCGTGGTCATGCGGCTACCGTCATGGCTGTAGCCGGGCTCGGCAAAGATATAACGGAAGCGCTCGATGGGCCGCAAACCCTGGCGGAACACGTCTTGGGCAATTGCTCTATACTCATGGGTGGCCACGAAGAAGGGGTTTTGCGATGCGATGTTGCTCACTAGGCCATAGTCACAAGGGTCCTCGGCGCGCTCTCGCGCGAAGGTTCCGAAGAGGCGGTCCCAGATGATGAGGATGCCTGCGTAATTGCTGTCGAGATAGTGGGGGTTGGTCGCATGGTGCACCCGGTGATGGGACGGGGTGTTGAAGATCGCCTCCACCCAACCGGGAAGCTTCTTGACCGCCTGGGTATGGATAAAGAACTGATAGAAGAGATTGATGCCGCCGGCCAAAGCATAAAGCGCCGGATGGATGCCCAGCATGATTACCGGGATCGCCAGGATGTAAGTCCCCGTCGTGAAGCCAAGCCAAGGCTGGCGCAGCGCGGTCGACAAATTGTAGCCCTGGCTTGAGTGATGCACCACATGATTGGCCCAGCACCAGCGAATGCGATGCTGGAACCGGTGGACCCAATAATAAACGAAGTCCTTGGCAAGCATCGCGAGGGCAAAACTCCACCAGGTGATGCCGAGATCCAAAAACCGGTGTTGCCAAGCGACGAGCATCAGGGCCGCGATACCACCCCAAAGGAAAACCGCCGACACAGCATTGCCCATCCCCATAGCAAGGTTGGTCCAAAGGTCGCGGGCGGCAGCCTGACGGCGTCCCCGGCGGCTCTCCATCCCCACCTCGAAACCGATCAAAGCGAGGTAGATCGGGGCTGCGAGGATTGAGACGTCAGGAAAAGAAAGATCTTCCATCACATCGTTTTAAAGGAATGCGGCGGCGATTTCTAACCCTCGGCCGTCTTTAATTGACCCGCAGCGCCCCGTGCCATTGAAAAGGACACCATCACGGGGGAGAATAGATCATGACAGATGCATTCTACGCCCGCATACGCGATACCCTGCAAGAGATCGACACCGAAGGCCTGACCAAGCCTGAACGGTTGATCACCTCCAAACAGGGCCCCGAGGTCACCATCACCCATGAGGGACGGACGATCAGCGCCCTTAATTTCTGCGCCAACAATTACCTGGGTCTAGCAGACCACCCCGAGCTGATCCGCGCGGCGCAAGCTGGTGCTGAAGACCATGGTTATGGGATGGCCTCGGTGCGCTTTATCTGCGGCACCCAAGAGATCCACCGGAAGCTTGAGCGCGAGCTGGCCGAATGGCTCGGTTTTGAGGATTCGATCACGTTCGCTGCCTGCTTCGATGCCAATGGCGCGGTCTTCGAACCTCTTCTGGGTCCGGACGATGCGATCATCTCCGATGCCCTCAACCATGCCTCGATCATTGATGGTGTTCGTCTTTGTAAGGCGCAACGCTTCCGCTATGACAACAATGATATGGCGTCTTTGGAAGAGCAGCTCAAAGCAGCATCCGGCGCACGGACGACATTGATTGTCACCGACGGCGTCTTCTCGATGGACGGGACGATTGCGCAGCTTGATCGCATTGCTGAACTGGCCGCGCGTTACGACGCCCTGGTCATGGTGGATGATTGCCATGCCACGGGCTTTATGGGTGAAGGCGGGCGCGGCACCCATGAGCATTGCGATGTCATGGGCAAGATCGACATTCTCACCGGGACCCTCGGTAAAGCGCTTGGCGGCGGCATGGGCGGCTTCATCTGTGCACGTCAGGAGGTGGTCGATCTCCTGCGTCAACGGGCCAGGCCCTACCTCTTCTCCAACGCTTTGGCCCCTGCCCTTGTGGAGGGGTCGCGCCGCGCGTTGCATCTGGTGCGTGAAGGTGACGACCTGCGGCGACAGCTTGTCCGCAATGCGCACATCTTCCGTCATGAGATGGCAGCCGCGGGGTTCGACCTCCTCCCCGGTGAGCACCCGATCATTCCGGTGATGCTTTACGACGCCAAAATCGCCCAGGAGATGGCAGCGCGCCTGTTGCAGGAAGGCGTTTTCGTGACAGGCTTCAGCTTCCCCGTGGTGCCACGCGGCAAAGCACGTATCCGCACACAAATGAACGCGGCGCATTCAGAAGATCAGGTGCACCAAGCGGTGGCGGCCTTCACCAAAGTGGGGCAAGAGCTAGGGGTTATCCAATAGCCTATGGCCTTTGATTGTCCGAACTCAGAAGATCTGATCAGCGCCTATCGCATTACCCCCGGCGACACCGTCAAACTCGCCGATAGGCCTTGCCGTGACGAAACGTTCTTTCACGAAAAAGATGATGCAGAGCAATCGCTTGAGGTGGATGCCGATGCGATTGACGAACTTCAGGATAAACTTTTCGCTGAGCGCACTCGCGCTCTTCTTGTGATCCTACAAGGCATCGACACGGCGGGGAAAAGCGGCACCACGAAAGCTGTCTTCGCCAAAACATCGCCCGTCGGCATGCAAGTCAAAGCCTATAAAGCGCCCTCAGCAGAAGAAGCGGCCCATGATTATCTGTGGCGGGTGCACGAGGCCGTTCCGCGCAAAGGTTATATCGGCATCTTCGACCGTTCGCATTATGAAGATGTTCTCGTTCCGAAAGCCAGAGGTCTGCTTGATGCGAAGATCATTGATCAGCGCTATGATCAAATCAATGCATTCGAGAAGCACCTCACCGAAAACGGTGTGGTGATCCTCAAATTTCATCTTCACATTTCGCATACGGAGCAAGGTGAACGCCTCAAGGCGCGGCTCGAGAAACCGCACAAACGCTGGAAATTCAATCCTGGCGACCTCGAAGACCGTGCGATTTGGGACCGGTACATAGATGCCTATGAAACCATGCTGAACCGATGTTCAACAGAGCATGCACCTTGGCACACGATCCCTTCGGATTCGAAGACCCGGCGCAACGCAACCATCGCGCGGATCGTCCGGCAAAAGCTTGAAGAGATGAACCCGGACTATCCTGATCCTGGCTACCGCCTCGATGATTTCGACATCAAGAACGAAAGCACCGAGTTCTAGATTCTTGACGGTTCGCGTTTTCGAATTGAAAACGCTTTAGCCGTTGATGCTGAAGACACCGGCTTTTTCGCCGACTTTGCCTTCTTGCTTCAAAGCCTCAAGAAATCGAAGCGTATCCGATAAAGGAAGCGCGACCCAGCGCGCCACCTCTTCCGGTGTCATCACCCGGCCACGTTTGACCGCTTCGAAACAAGCGAGCTTCTGAAATGAATTGACTGTGCCTTGCGCTTCCCGGCGCCCAACCATGATCCGTGTCTCCCTCGCACCCCTCAAAGGCCATGTTTGAGACACTCTCTTTCAAATTTTTTGCTGTCCGGTTGATGGGATCATTTGAACCTTATGCAAATGGATGCATTTTGGTTCGGTCAACATTCGATGACATTGACCGCGAGCCCGCCCTGGCTTGTTTCCTTGTATTTGTTGGACATATCGAGGCCAGTTTGTCGCATGGTTTCGATCACCTGATCGAGGCTGACTTTGGGTGCGCCGGAGGATTGCAGCGCAAGACGGGCGGCATTGACGGCCTTCACCGCGCCGATCGCGTTGCGTTCAATGCAAGGGATTTGCACAAGACCGCCCACAGGATCGCATGTCAGTCCCAAATTGTGCTCCATCCCGATTTCAGCGGCAGCGGCGCACTGGTCTGGTATTCCGCCCCACACGGCCGCTAGCCCTGCCGCCGCCATGGAGCACGCCACGCCCACCTCGCCCTGGCATCCCATTTCAGCGCCCGAGATGGACGCCCGCTGTTTGTAAAGAAGTCCGATGCCTC
>JBCCTG010000027.1:0-12970 GCA_039198735.1 Pseudomonadota bacterium
ATCGCGAATTCGCTCGCGTTCTTAGCACCGACGCCGCGCATCGCGGGAATGCGGACCAGCCTCGCGTGTTGCGAGCTTGATCAAGGTCTCGCGCAGATTGTCCGTACGCTCCGGAATCACCAGAACGCGGAAATCCTGTTCATTGGTGGCAACCGTTGCACCGTAGCGGTCGTAGATCTCACCGCGCAGGGGGACGATCAGGCGCTGGTTGAACTGGTTATCGTCAGCAAGCGCACGGAACTCATGGTGGCGGCGGACCTGAAGATCGTAAAGGCGGAACACCACACCGCCGAAAAGCGCCAGCACACCGCCGCTCATCACCGTAGCTCTTCGGGTGAAGGCCATATGCCGGGTGGTATCAAACGGCTCAACGCGCATCCGCTTACTCCGCAAGTTTAGGGCGCGGCCGCCCGATAGAACGCTGGAACAAGGTGAGCACCAGAGGGAAGCTCAGCACCGTGATCGTCCACTGCCACAACAGCGGTAGCATCGGCATCGGACGGCTACCGAGGATCGACATCTCAAACCAATAAAGAAGAAGTGCAAGACCACTTGTAGCGGCAAACCCCGTAGTGAGAACAGTGGCGTCCCGGCCGATGAAATAGGATCGCTGCCAGACGATCAGCACATGGGCGAGCAAATAAACGCTGGCCCATGGACCGACAGCTGCCCCAAAGAGAAGATCCTGGACAATTCCCACCAGGAACACAATGGTCGGCCTCAAACTGTCCGGACGCAGAAGTCCGTAGATAAAGATCAAGCATAGAGGCAAGATAGGTGTGGGCACGAGTCCTTGGAAGAAATTAAGGGGTACACAAAGCAAAAGCGCGCTCGTCAGAAGCAGGAGCGCGGCAACACCAACCGTCAGGCCCGTGGCATAATGCTGATCATCCATCGGCAGCCACCGCATCAGGCGCGCTCGCAAGGGGCGCATCCTCGGACGTTTCCGCCTCAGACGCAGCCGCGTCGTCGATGGTTTTGGGGAAGTTGTAATCCACCACCTGCACAAGGTGAGCCCCTTGATCGCTGGAGTAAAGCCCGACGACGGCCACGTCATCGTCCGTCACCCGAACAATCTCACCCACGGGCAAACCGCGCGGCATGGTCCCGCCGGTCCCTGAGGTGACCACTCGCATGCCTGCAGAGATTTCGCCCTGCAAGCGGCCTGAGAAAAGACGGATTTCCGCCCGGCGCTCGGCCGTACCGGAAAGAAGACCTTCCGTATCCACCTCTTCGATATAGACGGGGACATGGCTGTTGGCATCGGTGAGAAGAAGAACCCGCGAGGCCTTGTTGCCCACCGTCACAACATGGCCGATGAGGCCCTTGCCGTCGATGACAGCGCTTCCCTTGGCGATGCCGTCACGTCGGCCTGCGCTCAACACCAAAGCGCGGCTGAACGGCCCACCATTCTCGGCGATCACCTGGGCGGGGATATAGCCGCCAGGCTCCACCACTTTCGGCGCCAACATCTCTTCATACTGAGCAACCCGCTGCTCTAACGCCATGGCTTGGTGCATCCAGATCCGCAAAGCCTCGTTCTCTTCGCGCAGACGCTGGTTTTCGTCCATCACGCTGAAATAATCACCGACATCACCGACCACATTCTGGGTCAATCGGATGGGTCCGGAGAAAATCGCGAAAACAGGGGCGAAACGATCGAGCAGGCTCTCGCGTGCCTTCTCGAACACCGAGGCCCGCGCACCATAAAGGCTGAAGATCGTCATGAAGATGGAAAAAGCGAGCAGAAACAAAAGGCCCGTTGGCGGACGCGCCTGCCGCCGCAAGCCGTCACCTTTCCCACCCGAAAAGAGCGCCGTTTGCATCAGCGTTCCGCTCCTTGGCTCCGTGCCAATTCTCCCCGCATATTAGGCATAAGCGGGTTAAAGGGGTGATGAATGGCCCCTTCTCTCTTGTGCTGATCTATACGCTTCATCCTGGCTGATTCGAACCGCCTGAAGCGTGAGTTTTTGTTAGACTGCCGAACTCAAAGCCGATGCCATGGCCCGGTTGTTCTCGAGCGCAGCCCCCGTGCCCAATGCCACGCAGGACAGCGGGTCTTCAGCGATCGACACAGGCAGGCCCGTTTCTTCGCGCAAGAGCTTATCGAGATTGCGTAAGAGCGCGCCGCCGCCGGTGAGCATGATACCAGTATCGACGATATCGGCTGCGAGTTCCGGCGGTGTGGCTTCAAGGGCAACTTTCACCGCCTCGGTGATCTGGGTGACCGGTTCTTTCAGGGCTTCATGAATTTGCGCTGCGGAGATTTTCACCTCTTTGGGGACGCCGTGCATGAGGTCGCGGCCTTTGATGTGGATCACCGTCTTGGTCGATTCCTCATCGACGGTGGCCGAGCCCACTTCCTTTTTGATGCGCTCCGCCGAGCTTTCACCGATCAGAAGATTGAACTCCCGGCGGATGTAGCTGACAATGGCTTCGTCCATTTTATCGCCGCCAACGCGGACAGAGCGTGAGTAGACGATCCCCCCAAGGCTCAAGACAGCGACTTCCGTGGTGCCGCCGCCGATATCGACAACCATCGAACCTGTGGGCTCAGCCACGGGCAGATGCGCACCGTAAGCGGCGGCCATCGGCTCTTCGATGAGGTCCACACGGCGCGCACCGGCGGAGAGCGCGCTTTCTTGGATCGCGCGCCGCTCAACAGCCGTGGCGCCGGAGGGCACGCAGATGACGATCCGCGGGCTTGCGAAGGAGCGGCGGTTATGAACCTTACGGATGAAGTGTTTGATCATCGCCTCGGCGACTTCGAAATCTGCGATCACACCGTCGCGCATCGGGCGAATGGCTTCGATCGCGCCCGGTGTGCGGCCGAGCATGTCTTTCGCTTCATTGCCGACAGCGCGCACGAGCTTACGGCCCTGGCGGGTTTCGATGGCGACAACGGAAGGCTCGTTCAGAACAATGCCGCGACCACGCACGTAAACCAGCGTGTTCGCTGTCCCAAGATCAATGGCCATATCGGCCGAAAGCATACCGAAAAGCGCGGAAAGCATGGGTCCTGACGTCCAATCGCGGTTTAAAGAGCGAGCTGCGCCGTCATTGACACGCCCCCCTTGGAAAGTGGCGCCAATCAATCAGCCAGCCTTTGATTTAAGATTAAGATCGGCTTGTTCATCGGCGCCAAACGCTGTGTTTTTTTGAGATATCTCGGTTTGCGGCGCGAGGCCAGCCAAGCTCGTGGTGCGCAAACGTTTATAAAGCCATCGGCAGAACAAAAAGAACACGATCCAAGCTGCCGCAAGCCCGATAAGCGCCACCATCGCGCTTGTGTCACCGCGGGTGAGGAAACGGCCCAGATCATCCAATTGCTCTGTGAAAACAGCGATCAGCGCCAGCTTGGGTATGATCCCAAGTCCCGTTCCGACCAGGAATTTCCAGATTGGCATCCCCGCCGCTCCGCACACCGAATTGACCACGATAAAGGGTGCCGAAGGTGTCCACCTGACGATCATCGAAGCAAGAAGACCGCGGTTCTGCATCACACGGATCATCGTCTGAGCACGGTCACCTGAAATTTTCTTCACCCAAGGCTCACCGAATGTCCGGCCGAGTGCATAAGTGATGCTGGCCGATACGATGGTCGCGCACCAAGCGTAGAGCATCCCCCACCAAGGCCCAAAGACCGCCACGGTTCCGGCGAAAAGGAGAGCCTGGGGAAAGCCCACCATAGCCAAGCTGACGAAGACCAAAAGGACGCCGAGGAACGACCATGGGCTCGCTTTCAAACCGTTGAAAAAACCAATGATTGCCTCTTGGTCGAGGTCAAGAAACAAGCGCCCAAAGCCAATCAGTGCGATGAGAGCACCGATCAAGATCAGTGCTGAGCGTGCATTGCGCTCGCTGAGCCCTTTAAAAAGTGATCCTAAAGATGAAAGTGCTGCCACGCGAGAGGGCGCCTTACCTGTTACCGAGTATCCGCGACCATGGCGGACCCGCAGGTCTCCGGCAATCCCGCAGGTCCCCGGCAATGGGTGCTCGGCAGTGGGTCACTCTTCGCCGACTTCCAGACGCTCGGCTTCCTCCGCTGCGATGATTGCTGCATCGAGAAGATCCCGCGTCTCAGATGACCCATTGACCAGGGGCTCAAAAACACGGCGCAGGATACCAGGTGTGAGGGCGGAGAGCGTGTTCACCGTCACCACAGGCTGATCGATGGAGCCGGTGATGGTGTAAGAGAAGGCCACGATACCCTCACCGTCACGGCTCACGAAAAGACGGCCGATCCCCGGCAAAGCCCCCAAAATCGAATTCACCGAATACGCCGGTGCCACAGCGCCGCGCACATCGATCGTACCCTGATTGAGATCGACAATACCGTTCGCGGAAATCCCTAAGGACGTGCCCACGAGCTTGGCATCCGACAGACCCATCTGGCCGTTTTGCAGCCACACATCGGCTTCGAACTCTTGGAAGCGGATGCCCTCGCCGTTCAAAAGATCGCTCAAACCATCGAGCGACCCCACAGCGAGGATGCGTGCCAGGGTGGGCGCTTCTTTCACCAGCAAAGGCCCCACCTCCACCCGTCCACGGAAGCCTCCTGTCTCCAGCGTCGTGCCCTTGATCGAACCCTCGCCGCCTTGCACCGACGTGATGCCCAAAACCCCCTTGGCGAGGGTGCCAAAATCCGTGGCTTCGACATCGACATTGCCGAGCTGCGCCCCCTCTTCCCGCTCAATCACGGCACGGACGAGACCGCCGGTTGGCAAGCGGCTGGTGAGATTGAGGGCCTCAATCGCCTCACCATCATGAAAACCGGTGAGAACAAAATCCGTAAGCCTTGTCTCATTACGCAGAACAATACGGTTGAGATCGAAACTGATCGCCGCCGCCCCCGGCAACCCTCCGCCGCCGGAGGATGTGCCCAGTATGTTTTCAAGAAGACCCGACGCATCGGCATGGTCACCGGTCACATCGATCGTCAAACGCTCACCTTGCGAGTCGATCGTCACCGCCATATCGGCCTGATCTTCAATATAAAATTGCGGCAGAGAAAGCTCGATCAAACCGCCCTCAGGCGTGAAGAGGCCATGACCCTCGATCTCGAAAGTGGGGGCGTTGATCTGGATATTATCCACATCCAAACGATCATCACCGTCTTTTCCAGGAAGGGTGAGGGTCGCCTGGATCATGCCAGGAACGCCTTTGGGCTTGAAAAGATTAAAGTCAGCGATCTCAAGGTCGGCGTTTTGGATATCCGCGGTGATCAGAAGAGGCTCGCCAGGCTGAAGGTCGGTGGTCGAAATCTCCGTACCCACCGTTCCGCTCAAAAACTGCCTGAGCGGCAGGCCGAGCATATCGGCGGCGACGTGATCGAGCTCGGCTTTGGCAACAAGGCTCGTCCGCTGCGCACCGTTGCGGGCCCTCCGCCAGGTGAAATCCGCAGGTGCCGCCGCGATCAGACCGCCGCCGGATACCGTCAGATCCGTCTCATTCAAAAGGATCGTCCCGGCGGCATCGACAAAATCCACGCCAGGCAGAATATCCTCGAGCGCTGCGCGACCGAAAACACCATTGCCGGTGATGACGACATCGTCAGTCTGCACGGTATTGCGCATAGGCCAAGTGACATTGAGACCAAAAGTGCCCGAGCCAAAATAGTCATCCGGGCCCAAACCGCCTTCGTCAAATTGCACAAGATCGGAAGCTTCAAGGGCGCGAAGCACCGTGGGCAGATCACCGCTCAAACGCCCCGTAAAACTCGCTTCTGCGCCGCCAGGAATGAAGCGAGGAATCTCAACACGCCCATCGGCTAGGGTGACGCCTTTTACCTCACCGCTCTCGGCCACAATACTGAAGGTGTTGCCGCGTACAGTGGCGCTGGCCTTCAATTTCTCAAGGGGCGGCATGGTGGGGACATAGGACACCGTTGCGTCCGCAGCATCGAACGTGAAGTGCATCGTGTCGTTGCCGAGGGGCGTCTGGGGCTGTACCGCGCCCGTGGGAATATCAGAAGTGTACCGAAGATTGGTCAAGCGGCCGGATGACAGATTGGTTTTCACCCAATCCCGTGCCGCACGCGCAAGATTGAGCGGCCAACCCGCCAGAACCTCTTGCGGCGTCAGGGGGCCTGGTAAAACCGCATCGGATTGGATCCGAGGATTGGCCGAGAACCCTTCCGGAAACGTCAAGGCGAGAGAGCCTTCCATAGCGCTTCCGAAATAGATTGCCGACAATGCATCAAAACCAACATGTCGTGTTTCGGCATCAAAGCTTCCCGCCGCCTTGGCCTCAGGGATATCGAGCGGCCCTTCCATGATAGCACCGAGGTCAAGATGAACGTCCTTGGCCTGAACATCGAAATCAAGCTTAAGAAACGAGGGGTCCAGAAGGTTCTGAACAGCCACCTCGCCGGCGAGAACGCCGCTGTTCTGCGCCACGTCGTAGATCAGCTCATCGATTTCAAAAACGGGGCTTCCCGGCGCAAACCGGGCGCGCACCCGGTTCTGTCCGATCGAAAAGGCGCGGCCAGCCATGGTGCCATCACCCGGCGCGAGGGTCAGGTCCAACATGCCTGAGAAAGGGTTGCCGCGGCTATCGACCCGCATCGAGAAACGGCCCGCGAGCTGCGCATGGAGATTGACGGCATCAACACCTGCAGCCGTCAGAAGCGGCATGACAGGCGTGCCATTGGTTTCGAAAACAAGGCTGGTGAGACCATCCTCCGCCGACAGAACATCCATGGTGGCAAGGCTGCGCTGGTTATCGAGGGCAAATGGCATGCGCGCCGCCACGCCGTAGCCGCCAAACCGCCAGCCAGCCTCCAACGATCCGTTCTCAAGAACGATCGGAGGCCGCCCCTCGGCCGTCTCATAAACGATGGTGATCCGCGGCAGGTCGATGTCACCCGCTGCCCCGCGGGAGAGGAGCGCGATGAAACGCTCCAGCGGCACACTGCCTCCTGCATCATGCTCAGCAGGGCGCGAAACCGCTTCAATCGACGCCACACGCAAAGAGCGGAGCGATGCTTGCTTGGCCATGATCTGCGCAGGATTGATCCGTAAGCGGACGGATCTGGCGTCAATGGTCTGACGCTGGCTGTCGACCCGCATTTGAGCCATGACGAGCTTGAGGCCTTTCTCGTCAAGCTGTACGCGCGGATCCTGCGCTTCAATCCGTGTCCGCCCCTTCTCTTGGGCCAAGGCATCAAGCACGCTGAAGCCCGCCTCGGCAGGAAGCCACCAAAGCGTCAAAACCAGCAAGACAAAGAGGGACAATGAGAAAACCAGCGACAAGCTGGCCACGATCATCCGAAAGGGCTGACCCATAGCCATGAAGGGCACATCGCGGCCATCACCACGCGTACCTTTCATAGCCCCCCACAATCGGCCGACAAAACCCAACACGTTTCTTTTGTCCCTGGAAGGTTTTGAGATAACGAGAAGTCGCACGGCGTAGCAAGCGCGACGTGGTGACATAATGGACGCAAGCGTGCACGCCCTTAGACCGGCTTAGATAGCAGGCAACTCTGAAGGAAGAATTCCATGCTCGAAGAAGGCGATAAGGCCCCCGATTTCACTATGTCGACGGACAGTGACGGCGAGGTCAGCCTCGCTGATTTCAAAGGCCACAAACTGGTCCTCTATTTCTACCCCAAGGACGACACCCCCGGCTGCACCAAGCAAGCGATTGGGTTCAGCGAAATGATCGACGACTTTGAAGCCGCAGGCGCACGCGTCTTGGGGGTTTCAAAGGATACCGTGACCAAGCACGGCAAATTCCGCGATAAGCACGACCTCAGAGTGGGCCTCGCTTCCGACGAAGAAGGCGCGGTCATCGAGGCTTACGGGTCGTGGGTGGAGAAGAGCATGTACGGCAAGACCTACATGGGTATCGATCGCTCCACCTTTCTGATCGACGGCAAAGGTGTGGTGCAGAAAATCTGGCGCAAAGTGCGGGTGCCAAAGCATGTCGAGCAGGTGCTCGCGGCTGTTCAAGAGCTTTGAAGGCCTTTGGGATGCCGAGGGTTTGGTATGACGACCTTCTCGGCGTCCTCCTCGAACCGGACGCCGAGCGCAAAGCGGGGAAGGCCCAAGCCGTCCTTGCGGTCTTGGACAGCTATGCCCTGCGTGTGGCGCCGCATGGCTTACCGCCCGCCAGGCCAGCACGGCCAAGCCAGCCTGAACTGGTGCCGCCCCACGCGGTGCCCCGCCGGGGCTTGGGTTCGGTCCAGGGCAGGATCGCTCTTCTTCATGCTCTTGCGCATATCGAACTCAACGCCATCGATCTCGCCGCTGATATGGCGCTGCGCTTTGCAAGCGCGGTCCCCGATGAGGATCGCGCCGGTTTCGTCGGCGACTGGATTCGCGTCATGGGTGAGGAAGGCTTGCATTTCAGCTTGCTAACAGAACGCCTGAGCGATCTGGGAGCAGCTTACGGAGATCTCCCCGCCCATGATGGGCTTTGGGAAGCGGCCCAGAAAACCAGCGGAGATGTCCTGGCCCGGCTGGCTGTTGCACCGCTTGTGCTTGAGGCACGTGGGTTGGATGTCACGCCAACGCTGATCGAAAAGCTGACGGCAATCAGAGATATAAGCTCCGCCGCTGTGCTGCAACGGATCTATGATGACGAAATCGGTCATGTGCGCACAGGCGTCCGCTGGTTCCTTAGGTTGTGTTCGTCTCAAAATGAGGAACCCGAAGCGTCATTTCATAAATTTGTGATGCGGTACTTCCCGCAAGGCCCTAAGCCGCCTTTCAATATTTGGGCGAGGGGCGCAGCAGACTTGCCCCAGGGGTGGTATCAAGGCCTTGTGCCGCAATAACGTCATACGTTGGCCAAGTCCTTGCTTGAGCAGCACGGTAGGGACAACGCTTAAGGTTGGGATAAGATCAAGCCGGGGCAGATGGGGCTTAACACATTGTCGACGGCACCGGCGTATCTCTTTATGACAGGCTGCACACGCTGTGGTAGTGTCACATTTTTTGGTGGCGTTTGCTGCCCATGGGATGCTTTAAAGTGTTGGGGCAATCAGGGACGAGAATGAGTAGGGACAGAGGATCATTCGGACGCAATCTCGGACACCTGTTCCGCGAGCGTCAGATCTATCACCGCTCCGACGGTGTCGTTCACTTCATCAAGCTGTCCTCACGCACCCAGGTGGTGTTCGCCTCCATCCTTTTCGGCGCCCTGCTTTGGGTCGCTTACGCCTCGGTCAACGTGGTCTTCAAAGAGCAGATCATCATCGCTAAGGACCAACAGCGCCGCGACGAACAGGCCGCCTACCGCCGCCGCCTCCAAAATTCCGAACGCGCCTATGAAGAGGTAAGCTCACTTAACTTCATCTATAGTCGTGAATTTGAAGCCAGTCTTTCAAATCTCCGCCGTCAGCATGATGCGTTGCGCGCCCTCGTCGAGAACAAATCGGTCGTCGACACCCAGATGCGCACACTGACCGATACCCTAGAAGACGCCGGGGCACCGGGCGGGCGCCAGCTCGATGGCTCGAACCGCATCATGATCGACCCCGTGGGTCGGGAGCCGACACCACGCCAATCTAGGGTGGCGGCCTTGCGCATGGAAGCTCTGGACAATGTCATCGACCAGGAGGTGGCCGAAGGCATTGAGAACGAAGTGCTGACCGAGATGCGCCTGCAAACGGCTGAACATTCAGCCCAGCAGGTGGTGCTTCTCGCGGCCCTCGAAGAAGACATGATGCGTACCATCCGCGAGTATGAGCAGGTGCTTTTCCACACTGGTGCGGCGCGCAACCTGCGTCCACGCAAACAAAATCCTCAGCCGCCAACACTCGCCAACGCAGATGACGAAAATTTAATCGGCCAGGGCGGACCTTTCATACCTGTCGAAGACGATGCGTCGAGCGACTACACCATCACATATTTTGAGGCTGCAGCGCGGGTGCAAGCCAATCTCGCTGAACTCGCTGCGCTCTCCGACACCATTCAACACGTGCCGCTGTCCTCACCGGTTCTCAACCGTCACCGCCAGACCTCTGGTTACGGAATTCGCTGGGACCCCTTCAAGCATAATGTGCGTACCCGTCACTATGGACTTGATTTTGCTGCTCCTCGGCGGACACCGATTGTTGCCACGGCACCGGGGCGCGTCACCTTTGCCGGGCGCCGCGGCGGCTATGGCAACACCGTGGAAATCGACCATGGCAATGGCTTCAAGACTCGCTTCGCGCATTTGCATCAGATCAAAACTCGCGCGGGAAAGTCAGTCGAACTTCACGAAGTTGTTGGATTGATGGGGAACACGGGGCGCTCCACAGCGACCCACCTTCACTACGAAGTGATCTACAAAGGCAGACAAGTGGATCCTGAGCGGTTCATTGAGGCAGGACGTTATGTTTTCGAAAGCTAAGCGCGATAAAGGCGACGAGCGGCAACTTCCCGAGTTTGAGGAGCAAAGTCTCGTGAGCAATGACCAAGGCATGACCAGGCGCGCCGAAACGCGTTCCGCTTCGCGCGCTAAACAGCCCCGTCCGGCACCCTCCGGTGTGCCTTCTTTGATCAGCGCTGACATGACAATTCGCGGCGAAGTGCGCGCTGCTGGTGAAGTGCAGTTCGACGGTCAGATCGACGGTGATATCCATGCCAAAGGCTTGGTCATCGGTGAAGGCGCGGAAGTGCGCGGTGAAGTGGTGGCCGAGAAGGTCAAAGTCGCAGGTTCCGTGGAAGGCGTGATCCGCGCCACCCGTGTGGAACTCACCGCAACCTCCGTAGTCAAAGGCGATGTTCTGCACACCGCCCTGATGATCGAAGCGGGCGCGCGATTTGAAGGCAATTGCCGTCACTCGGACGATCCTTTGAGCGATACGGTGGCCAACGCTTCGGCGCGGGAACTTCCAGCACCGGCGCACAATGACCTTACCCCGGCACCGGTCCCCGCCCCGCGGGAGCCTAAGCTGCGCGAGCAAGCGCCTGCCCCTTTGCACCGGGACAACCAAGGTGAAGCCCCAGCAAAGCAAGCCAGCGGTCAAAACGATGCCCTGCCGCCGCTGCGCCAGAGCAACAAGCCGCTCTCAGGTAAAGTGAACCTGCGCTAAACTTTGCAATCGTCAAAAGAGCTCAGCACGGCTCTTTTATTCTGCAAACGGATCGATTTTCTGAAGCCGTGTTGGTTCCGATGTCACGGGCAGGCTTGCAAAACCGCGAGCGAACGCCGTCCCGCCATTGGCCAGAACCGTCCACTCGATGATATGTTCGGGCACATCATCGCCATCGATATCCGCTGCCGCGAGATCCACGAACTGCGCCGACAGGGCGATATTGGACATGTTCCAAACATGGGGCTTGTCGCTGGCAATGATTGGATCGTCGGCCGCGAAGCTGCTTTCACCAATGCCGGGGATTGAGGCGCGGTCAAGCCGTTTCCAGTCTGCCGCTGTCATTCGCGCAACACCCGGTGCGGGCTTGGCTATGGAAGCCAGTGCCGCCACACCGCAAGCACGGCTGAGCTGCGCTGCGCGCTGCATGTCACGGGTGGTCAACCCGCCCCAGCCCGATCGCGCCAGGGGGATGAAGGTTGCGCACGTGGACACCTCCCGCGGCGGTGCTTCCAAGTCCGTGGGGTGAACAAATGTGACAGCTCTGGACGGCCAAACGCCGGGGGCAAGGACCGCACTGCTGGCGGGATCCATGATCGAAACATCGTCCGTACAGCCCGTGGCCGTGGTGAAGAGATCCGGATGACAGAACGTCACCGCTAATCTTCCGCCTACGGTTGCGTTAGGGGTGCCGGCCTTAACGGTGCTCTCAACCTCCGCTGGCGGATAATCAGGTGGGCCCTCACCTTGGCTGGTCACGGCCCCATCATCACGACCAAAGAGCAAAACAGCCGCCACGCCGACAAGCGCCACCGCACCAGCAGCCATCGCCAGACGCGCCATGCCGCTCGCTTCCACCCGCTCCTTCAGGACATCCAAAGCGGGGTCACGGGTCGGATGCTGATCGCCCGGCTCGGGTTCGGGATCGTTGATCTTGTCAGGCTCGGGCGCTTCACCGTTCGCTTCGGTGTCGTGCTTATCGCGTTCGTCGGTCATAAAAGCCCCAATTCCGCCAGTTCCGCCCTGATAGGGAGGTCCTCCGCATCCGGCGCGCCGTCAAGGTCACGGGGTGCATCTTTTGGCTCAAGATAGCGCCATCCTTGGAAAGGCTTACGCAGGGCGGGCACCACCAAGGTCGGATCGGGCTCAAAAATCAGGCAGCACTTGCGCCCCTCATCGGTCTGGATCTCGTCAATTCCGATAATGGGTTGGCGCATCAGAACTTGCCCGGTCATCACCCAATAAAGCGAGCCGCCATCGAGAATATCATCGACCCGGCGCGGCATCATGCGCGTGATGTGGTGAAGCTTGCCGTCAAGGGCTGTGCCCTTGTTCCGCTGCAGAAGGGTCTTTTGCCAACGCAGAGTGCTCTCCAGCCCGGTGGATCCCGCGGCCAGTTTGATCAAATGAACGGTCATTCCGTGTTCGTTATCCGCGAACCCGCGCCACTTCTCGGGCTCGGGCCTTCTTCATGGTGTGCCGCGATGCGCGCTTTGCCAGAATATAGAAGAGGAAATAGCAAAGCCCCAGGCCAATCGACAGAATCCACAGCGGCAAATCCGTCACCAAGGGCGAGAGAAGCTGCGGCGTGATACCCATGGCTTGTGCTGTGCTCGGAGCATACGCATCGAGCAACAAAGCGCCGCCCATGGCGGTGAGCACCAAAGCCAAGAACGCCGCGAGCACCACACCGACGGTAACACCAATGTCCTCACGCTCTTCCGCCTTGGCGATGATCATTTTCGAGGGATCACCCATCAGCGCGTGGCTGGCGGCGTAAAGCGCCTGCATCCGGCCTTCGATTTCATCAGCCGTCAGAGAGCGGCCTTTGTCACGGCGATAGCTGTCAAAATCCACAAGCGGCGCATTGGTCACCTCGCTGGACGCCAGAATCTGACCGTCGCACTCCTCCGCAGGGACCACTTCCGAGGTGGGAATCAC
>JBCCTG010000028.1:0-12860 GCA_039198735.1 Pseudomonadota bacterium
ATAGCCTTTGTTCGTGTGCCAATGATAATCGGGAAACCGCTCGGAAAGCCTGACCATGGCGCGGTCGCGGGTAACCTTGGCCACGATTGATGCGGCAGCGACTGATGGGCAAGAGCCATCGGCTTTGACCTCGGCGATGGTTGTCTGTGCACCAAGATCGGGCACGCGGTTGCCATCGACGATAATCGCGGCACCGGGGGGTGGGGCCAGGGCCAGAACAGCGCGGCGCATGGCCAAATCGGTGGCCGGTGCGATGCCGAGGCGGTCAATTTCCGCGGCGGAAACCGCGCCGAGGGCGACCAAGGCACGGGCCTGGATCACGAGGGTGAGGGCCTCCCGGCGTTTCTCGGAAAGCGCTTTGGAATCGCGCAGGCCCTCAATGGGGTCGGCCCGATCAATCATCGCCGCGGCGGCCACCACGGGCCCGGCGAGGGGGCCGCGCCCCACTTCATCCACCCCGACAATGACGCTGGATGGGGTTAAGGATTGCTCGTAATCGTAAGACGTTTCGGCCATGGGATCAGTCTTCGCTGGGCCGAGCGTCTCCTCAAGCGCGAGTTTCCCCGAAAAGGTCGGTTTGTTGGGATGCCTGATAGGGGCGTTTAAAATGCTGCGATGTGGGCGAGGGCATGGGGGCAAAGCCGAGCCGCGTCTCGGCTGCGCGAAACCGCTGGGCGAGGAGATCGGCATAGGCGCCCCTAGGCCCACCCCCGCGGGATCGTTTGACGTCATAAAGCTTGCCGCCATTGATGTCGCGGATATGACCGAGGACCCGCGCCTTTCGGTGGGGGGCCACAGCTTCAAGCCATTCTTCGAAAAGAGGCCCCACCTCCTGGGGCAGGCGGAGAAGGGTGTAGGCACTAAACTGGGCACCCGCCTCCCGTGAAGATGCCATCAGATGTTCAAGCTCATGGTCAGAGAGCCCAGGGATCATAGGGCCGTGGACAGTGCCCGTGGGGATCCCCGCCGCTGCGAGCTGCCGCACGGCATCGAGCCTTTTCGCCGGTGTCGGTGCGCGGGGTTCCATGGACCGCGCCAGACCCCGGTCGAGGGTGGTGATCGAAAGCATGGCGCGGACAAGATCCCGCTCGGCCATGGATTGCAGAATATCGAGATCGCGTAGGATCATGTCGGACTTCGTCAAGATGGTGACCGGATGACCAAAGGCGCTCAACACCTCTAAAACTCCGCGCATCACCTGGAAGCGTTTCTCGATCGGCTGATAGGGATCCGTGTTCGTCCCAATTGCGATGGGACGGACCTTGTAACTCTTCGACGCCAGCTCTTTGCGAAGGAGTTGCGCCGCCCCCGGTTTGACGAAAAGCTTGCTCTCAAAATCGAGACCCGGCGAGAGACCCATAAAGGCATGGCTCGGCCGCGCGAAGCAATAGACACAGCCATGCTCACACCCTCGATAAGGATTGATCGAGCGATCAAAACCCACAAACGGGCTGTCGTTGAAAGTGACGATTTTTTTCGCCGCCTCTTGGGTCACATGGGTTTTGAGGGTCGGCGGCGCCTCCCACGTCCAACCGTCATCGATGTCGATGCGTGCTTCGTTTTCAAAGCGCCCGGCAGCGTTGGTGAGCGCACCGCGGCCTGACCGTCCGCGCCCGCGTTCATCTTGGAAAGTGATGCCGCTTAACTGTTCCATGTCTGGAACGTATTAGGAACAAAAGAACAGATAAAGAACGAGTTTTCCAGAAATTCATCAGGACGATGACTTCACCGCCGCAGGAGCTTTTGAAACCGCATCGTTCGCGTGCTCTCTGCGCGGTTTTTTCAGCAAGTGATGGGCCATGAAAGCCGCCGCCAAGCCCGCGCCAGCAAATGAAATCCATGCACCCGAATAGACAGCGCGCTGGGCTTCGACACCGAAACCCATCACCAAAACCAGCGAAAGTCCTGCGTAGAGAACAAGATGGCGCAACATGGTGATCGCCATGCCGAAATTGGGATAACCCAGCGGGCTGAAAATTCCCATGGCCGAGGTGAGGAGCCCTGCGCCCCAAAGCCCCAGTGCAATGGCTTCAAGATAAGCATCGGTGGATGCTGCGATCATCGGATCTTCCGTGAAGAGAAAGGCCAGGCTTTCCCCGAAGGAATAGAGGATGACAGCACCAACACCGCCCCAAAGCGCGGCGAAGATCCAGACACTGCGTTCAGCCTCGCGGGTGCGGACATCTTCGCCGGCGCCGACATTCTGCCCTATAAAGGGTGCGATGCCGGTCTGAAGGGCAAAGAAGGGGATGAGTGCCAGAGCTTCAATCCGTGCACCCACGGCGAACCCGGCCACGGCACTGGGCCCTGCTTCGGCAAGAAGGCGCGTGGCAATCGCGCTGCCAATCGGCGAGACAAGCTGCGCGAAAAATGCTGGCGCGCCATAGCGCAAGACCTGCCGGATGCAGGGGACGAAGGTCGCCGCGGTCTCCCGTGAGAAAACAATAAGCTTCGACCGTAAGAGCCAGATGAGCGCAATCACCATGATGACGAGCCTGGCAAGAACAGTCGCAAAGGCTGCACCTTTCATTCCCAGCTCTGGAAAGCCAAACAGGCCGAAGATCACAAGTGGCGAGACCACCGCGTTGATAACCGCCGCCAGAACCATCAGAACACTGGGGAAATGGGCCTCCCCCGACGCGCGGATCAAACCATTGAGCACGATCGGCAGCACCAAGGTCGGAAGACCCCAATACCAGACGGTCATGAACTGATTGATCAGGGGAAGGAGCTTCTCCGGCGCACCGAGAGCCAAGAAGACCTTATCGGAGACCTGCAGCATCACCGCAGCCAGCACGGCGGCGAACGCTCCCACGAAGACCATGGTGCTGGCGGTGAGGCGCTGGGCCTGATCGAGATAACCGGCACCAATTGCACGGCTGACCACGGCGGAACCGCCGGTTCCCATACCGATGGCGATGGCTGACATCCCGAAGATCACGGGAAAGCAGAAACCGATGGCTGAAAGCTCATCCGCCCCCAATCGGCCGATATAAAACGTGTCCGTGACATTGATCGCGATGACCGAGAACAACCCCCAGGTCATCGGCCAGGAGAGGTCAAAGAGAACCTTAGGAACAGGATCGGTGAGTAGGCGCTCGCGCCGAGCACCGAGATCAAAAGCTGCGCGCGCCATGGATGTCCTATCCTCTCACGCAGCGCGGATGGCAAGAAGCCAAGGGCGCGGCGATCCGCTCACCCCCAGGCTTTGAGAGTTTAAAATTTACAGCGGCGAGCAAGCTGAAGTGCTGCGATGCCTGAACAGCCAAGGGTTGGGACGATCCGCCGAGTTCGGTCAGTCCTCGGACTCGCCAAAATTGGCGAAGACTTTGGAGAGGTCGGTGCTTTTGTCCTTGGTCTCCGGCTCCACCATATCGTCGGCAGGCCTGAGGGTGGCGCCTTCGGGCATGCGGCCCTCGGCCTCCATCTTGGCGCGCTCATCGGAAGCCTTTTGCACCGCCATGTCGAGGTCGAACTGGGTGCAGAAACCCAAAGTGACAGGATCCATGGGTTCAAGATTGGCGGAATTCCAATGGCTCTTGTCGCGGATCGATTGGATTGTCTGCTTGGTGGTGCCGAGGAGTTTGGAGATCACCCGGTCGGGCACTTCGGGGTGGTTGCGGACGATCCAAGCGATGGCGTTGGGCCGCTCTTGCCGGCGCGAGGTGGGGATATAGCGCGTCTGCTTTTTCGCCGCGGCCACCACCGTTTTCTTCTTCATCAGCTTGAGACGATAATCTTCGTCGCTCTCACCGCGCTCGATTTCGTCGCGGGTGAGCTGATCATTGGTGATCGGGTTGATGCCGCGCACACCGGCGGCAACGTCGCCATCGGCAATGCCTTTCACTTCCAAAGAATGCAGGCCGCAGAAATCAGCGATCTGGTCAAAGGTGAGCGCCGTGTTGTCGATCAACCAAACGGCCGTCGCTTTGGGCATCAGGGGATTGTCACTCATCCTTCAGGTCTCCATTGTCGGGGCGCCTTCAAAAATCGTGACGGCGCGAGAGAATACAGCTTCCCCGGCAGGTCGTCCGGCGGGTCTTCGCTGAATGACTGGGGAAGAACAAAGCAGCTAAGACGATGTGAGGATTTTCGCAAGTGTTCTTGATCACTGGCCTTGGAACCCGTTACGCGGGAAGACAGCGTCAATCTTCACCTTGGGAGAATTCGCGATGCACGGCACGAATGCAGCTTCAGACGCTTTTCGGCAGACTGTCCGTGGCCGCTTGATTGTGGTGGCTTGTTTATTGGTGGGCGGGCTGTTGGCGGCCATCCTGCTGGGGACAGTGATGGACGGCCCGTTGCCGATCATCGTCGCGGCGCTGGCGTGGATCGGTGCCATTGTGAGCCTGCTTATGTTTCTCTGGCGCCAGGTGCGTCCTGCTGTGGATGATGATCCGAACACCTGATCTCGCCAAGCTGGACTTCGATCTCTAAAGCGCGTTGATGCGTACCGCTGATTTTGATTTTGACCTGCCCGAAGAGCTGATCGCATTGGAGCCGCCAGCCGAGCGTACCGCCGCGCGGCTTCTTTGCGTTGGCGGAACCCTCCGTGATGCGACGGTTGCGGGGTTGCCTGATCTTTTGCGGGAAGGGGATCTTCTCGTTCTGAACGACACCAAGGTGATCCCCGCCGCCCTCAAGGGTATAAGAGCGCCGCGTCAGGGGGATGACCATGCCGCGCCCGAAGCTCTTAGTGCCATAAGGCAAGAGGGCGTCACCGTCGAAGCCAATCTGATCGAGCATCTCGAACCTGTTGACGGTAGGGCGCATTGGAAGAGCTTCGCGCGGCCGGGAAAGCGTCTGAAAGTCGGTGACCGGATCGACTTCAGCGGTCTTCTGGCTGAGGTTACAACGCGCGATGGTATGGAGACGGATCTTCTGTTCGATGTGCCTGAAGAGGGTTTCGATGAGGCCCTCGCCCAAGCCGGTATGCCGCCGCTGCCGCCTTATATCGCACGCAAGCGACCTGCGCGTGAGGATGACAAGGATCGCTACCAAACAGTCTATGCGGAAAAACCGGGGAGTGTCGCTGCGCCCACGGCAGGTCTTCACTTTACGGATGATTTGTTCAAGCAGTTGAGCGCTCAAGGCGTGCACCGCACCACGGTCACCTTGCATGTCGGCGCGGGCACGTTCCTGCCGGTTCAGACCGATGATCCGTCCGAGCATAAAATGCACGCAGAATGGGGTGAGGTGAGCGCCGAGACGGCACAGGCGATCAACACTGCGCGGGCCGCCGGTGGTCGCATCATCGCGGTAGGCACCACCTCCTTGAGACTCCTTGAAAGCGCTTGGGACGGTAACAAGATCGCCCCATTCAAGGCGCATACGGACATTTTTCTCAAACCCGGTGATCCATTTCCCTCGGCGGATTGTCTTCTTACGAATTTTCACCTGCCCAAATCGACACTCTTTATGCTGGTGTGCGGTTTTTCTGGAACGGACCGCATGAAAGCGGCCTATGCCCACGCGGTCCAGGAGCGCTATAGGTTCTTCAGCTATGGCGATGCTTGCTTGCTGGAGCGTTCGGTATGACGACACCTTTCTCCTTTGATCTTCAAAAAACCGATGGCGGGGCCCGGCTTGGCGCCATCACCACCTCCCGCGGGTTGATCCGCACGCCTGCCTTTATGCCCGTGGGCACCGCAGGCACAGTGAAGGCGGTGCAGATGCGTGATGTCGTGTCCACCGGTGCCGATATCATTTTGGGGAACACCTACCATCTGATGCTGCGCCCCACGGCAGAGCGGGTGGCCAAGCTTGGCGGCTTGCACAGGTTCGCCCAGTGGCCCAAGCCCATCCTCACCGATAGCGGCGGCTATCAGGTGATGTCCCTCAGTGCCCGGCGGAAACTGACCGAGGAGGGTGTGGAGTTTCAAAGCCATATCGATGGCTCCCGCCATATGCTGACCCCGGAGCGTTCGGTTGAGATCCAGTGCCTTTTGGGTTCTGACATCCAGATGCAACTCGATGAATGCCCACCATACCCGATTGCGCCGGAGAAAAGCCTGGAGAGTTTGGAAATGTCCGTGCGCTGGGCCAAGCGCTCCAAAGAGGCTTTTGAGAGATATGCTGGCCCTCACCAGGCGCTTTACGGAATTGTACAAGGGTCGGTCTTTGAAGAGCAGCGCAAACGCTCGGCCGATGCTCTCCAGGCTATAGATTTCCCTGGTTACTCCGTAGGCGGTCTTGCCGTGGGTGAGGGTCGAGATGAGATGCTCCGGGTGCTGGATTTCACGACGCCGCTTCTTCCTAAGGATAAGCCCCGTTATCTGATGGGGGTGGGTAAGCCACTTGATCTTGTGGGCGCCGTTGAGCGGGGAATCGATATGTTCGACTGTGTCCTTCCCACCCGTTCGGGCCGTCATGGCCAAGCCTGGACTTGGGATGGTCCGATCAACATCAAAAATGCGGCCTTTATCGACGATGAAACACCGCTTGATCCCGAGAGCAGTTGTCCTGCCAGCCGGGATTACGCGAAGGCCTATTTGAACCATCTCTTCAAAGCGGGGGAATATTTGGGGCCCATGCTCTTGAGCTGGCACAATCTCCACTTTTACCAAGAGCTGATGGCGGCGATGCGCCAAGCGATCGGAGAGGGCCATTTCACTGAACTTGCAGCGGAATTCCGTGCTCGCCACCGGGAAAAGTGAGGCGCGGCGAATTTGCGCCGATTTGCCGGTTGACCCCCTGGCAAGAGACGATTAATTGCGCTCTTCGGTCGGGCCCATAGCTCAGTTGGTAGAGCAGCTGACTTTTAATCAGCGGGTCACAGGTTCGAATCCTGTTGGGCTCACCAAACTTTTCACCCCCGATGGCGTATTCTATTTTGGTTGTGCTGTGCATTCTGCACACGGACTTTCAAGTTAGTACCCTAAAACCGTTTGCGAAACTCCACTTCAAAGATGCGCCCTTGCGGATCAACGAGATCCGGCTGGTAGCGTAAGGGCGTGGCACCACTGGCGTCCGTCACGCGAATGCGTTCGTTGAAAATGTTCTCGACATCAAAGCTGACCCGCGAGTCCTCAAGCCAGCGCGCCTTGTCCATCAACCAGTCCGAGAAGGTCAGGTCATAAGAAATGCGATAATCCGCCAAAAGACGATCGGAGAAACGAAGATCCTCCCCACCCGCCGTATCACCATCGACATTGGTGCCGCTCTGCCACTGAATTTGCGCAAAATTGCTGATGCCTTTGTTGTAGCTGCGCAAGGATGTGGTGAGCGTATGACGAGCGGTTCCCCCTTCATCGCCGATTGCGGAACCATTGAGGAGGTCAAGCTCGTCAAGGCCCTGCCGAATGAGAATTGTGTCTTCGAGGGTCATGGTGTGAAATGCTGACACCCTGATCCGCCCTGGTCTGCGGCTGCGAGTTGGTGTCGCGCGGCTGGAGGTTTGCGCGTTCTGCTCCGGTCTTGCTCCGCGCCTGTTGGGAGGCCCACCTCTTTGCTGGCCCAATCGTTTCGACCAGTTAATTCCTGTACGGATCTGACGAAGGGTGCTGTCTTCAAAATTGACCGGTCGCTGGTCAATAGCGATCAGTGTACCGCTTGCATCGCGGGTGAACCGATCAGGAAAAGCCGCTTCGGTCTCCTGTGTCAGGGACGGAAAGCTTCTGGCTTCATCCTCGATTTGAGAGCCTGTGTAATCGATGTTGATCGTCAGGTCCTGCTCGTCAAAAGGCTCCCATTGCAGCCCCAGCTTGGTCACGTCCCGTTGATCAGCCAAAAGGCTTGGATTGCCCCCTAAAGTCTGTGTGGCCAAAACCGTCTCGCCGGTGACGAAATCAAAAACCCTGACATTGGGTGTCACCAGGAGCGGGTTGCCGAGATCATCGATCGTGGGCGCGCCTTCCTCACGGGTGTAGGACAACAAAAACTGAAAACTCTCGAAAGGCCGCCAGTTGACGCCACCGCCATAGGTATAAAGTGTTCCGAAGTCGGAAAAGTCCTCCACCTCGGCGTTGCCGTTGAGGGAAAGATCACCAATCGGCGCGAAGGTTTCACCGAAGATAGGAAGATCAAGACTGACCTGACTGCGGAAGGTGTCGCGATCAAGTGCGCTTAAGCTGCGTTCGCCCTCTTCGCGGATGTGCACCTCCTGGGTGATGCTCTCGAAACCGGCTTGCGTGGTGAGGGTGACGTCTCCACCTGGTAGGGTGAAAGCCTTGGTGTTGAGAACGAAATCAGCCATCCCTGTTCTGTCCGTGCTCTCCGTCATCCGTTGAAGACCGCCCGTGGGACCTGCGAGGATAACGAAGGGATCACCGCCAGCGTCGACGGCTTGTTGAAGAGGGGCTTGATCGATGCCAAGATCCGTCAGGGTTTCCGTGTTGGTGTGCTGATAGTTCCCTGTCAGTGTCCAATTCGTACGGCCCGGCTTGCTGACCACGGAAACACCGAGATTGCCCAGCCGCGTTTCCGTCTCGGCCTTCAATGCACCCGCTTGCGGAAGCGATGCATAAAGGGTGAGGCCATCAGCAAATGGAACGAAAGGGTTGCTGGCAGGCAGATCGAGAGCAACCTCGGCAAGCCCCAAAAGGCTTTCGGTTTTGCCGTATTCGAGCTGTCCACTGAAGGTAAGGACACTCTCAGCCCAAAAGTCGGTGGCGCGGCTGACGCCAATCTCCACCGTATCGCTTTTGGGAACGAGGGTCCTGAAGCTTTGCTCATTCAGGGCGTTCTGTGCACCAATGATCGGTGCGGTAAAACTTGCGCCCTGCAGCGCGGCCACCGTGAAGTCAGCGCCGCCGCCCAAAAGGCTTCCTATGGGTGCGCCAAAATCCTGGGCACCGAGATTGCCCGGCGTTGCGAAGGGCAGGGCGGGATCTTCGGAGATGAAATCGCGTTCGCTCTCGAGGAGTTCTGAAATGCTGACATAATTGACGTTCACGGAAAACCGCTTGTCGCCGTCCACGTTAAGCCTTTGGAAGGACATCTCGTGGGTGCTGGTGCCGCCTTGTTCGGGGGCCATCAGTTCATTTTCGACCGTGGAGACCACCACGTTCGGTTTGAGAACAAAATTGATCACGCGAGCATCGGCTGGGAAGCCGTAGGAGAGGGCCACCTCTTCGGGGAGCACTTCGACCCGCGCCAAAGCTTCTGGCGGGTACTGACCAATCTCGCGGAAACCTGAAATCCGCCGCCCGTTGAGGAGCACCACAGGTCCCCCGCCGCCGCCTCGTCGGCTACGGCCCGAGGCTGTTTCCGGTGCCAGCACGGCCAGCAATTCGAAGAGTGACGAAACACCATAAGCAGCGATGTCCGCCTCATCGAGGCTCACTTCCGGTTCGATGTCCGAAAGTGTCCTGCCGCGAAAGCGGACGCCATCGACAACGATCACGTCTTCGGTCGTCTCGATAGCCGAGGGGGGCACGCTTTCATCCTGTCCATAGGCAAGGGGTGGAACCAAGCATGAAAGGAACGCAGCAGCAGGGCACAGCCATTGTCGGGGCATCTTAGAGGTCTCGAAAAAAACTAAAGACAGCCCTTAACGTTTATCCACGATGCACCTGCGCTGCCTAGTAACGAAACGTCTCATCGGCGCATTTTTCAAAGCCTCGACGCCCTGCGCATCGAGGATCCTTGTCGATCGATTTTTGCGCATGGTGTGGATGTCTTGGGGGCTGAAACCAAGGGTGAGGTGAAAGTCTTTGTTCGGTAGCCCCAAAAGAGAACGCAACTGGTCTGCACACGGTGCATCAAGGAGGAGAAAATAGCTCTTGCCGTCAGGAGCCTTGACGCATCCTGCACCTTGCACTGCAAATGATAGCTGTCTTCCCACAACACGCCGGGAACGGATCACCTTGGTCATCTCTGGCGGCGCGACCAAGGTGATGTGATGCTGCTGGCCGTTGCGTTCACGGCGGCGGGTGAGGAAGCGGTGCGCATCCAGCCCTTCCCAAGACCGAAGAAGCCTATGCGCGATCTGGCCCAGAAAGGGCTCGCGCATCATCATGCCGAGGTAAGGCTGGCCCCGACGATCATACAGCTCCTCGACCACACCGCTGAGCCGCAGGGCGCGCTTGGGCTTTGCACTCAAGCAATCGTGCCGAGGCCACCGCCCAGGGCAATGGTCTGGCCCGTGACGTAATCCGATGCCGAGGAGCTCAAATAAAGCCCCAGCGCGTAAAGGTCTTCAGCCTTGCCCAGGCGCTTGAGCGGCACCATACCGGCAACCGCGTCTTCGCCCGCCATGTCGATCGTGCCGCGCATCATTTTTGTGGCGAAAGGACCGGGCGCGATGGCGTTCACCGTGATGTGGCGCGGCGCAAGCTGCAAGGCCAGATGCTCCGTCAGGTGAATAAGTGCCGATTTCGACGCGCCATAGGAATAGGTTTCCATCTGACCGGCGCGCATACCCTCCACCGAGGCGACATTGATGATCTTAGCCGGTTGCTCTTTCGAGGCGGCGGCTTTGATCATCGGCAAGAGGGCTTGCACTAGGAAGAAAGGGCTTTTCAGGTTGAGGTCCATGACCTTGTCCCAACCATCCTCGGGAAAGTCTTCGAGGGTCGACCCCCAGGTGGCACCGGCATTGTTGAGGAGGATATCGACCCGGTCGCTCTTGCTCGCCACGAACGCTTTAAGCGCGGCGATCCCTTCCATGGTGCCAAGGTCAGCGGCGAAGCCAAAAGCCGTTCCTTCCTTGGAGAGCTCTTCGGCTGCTGCGTCGCAAGCCTGTTCCTTGCGTGAGGACACCACCACAGTTGCACCGCCCGCCACCAGGGCACGGGCGATATCAAGGCCAATCCCGCGGGTGCCGCCGGTGATCACGGCGAAGCGATCCTTTACGGAAAAGAGGTCATTGGCTGCGATCATCATTCCTCCTAGGAGTTCTGAGGCGCAAAAAGCCTTGCATCTCAGCTCGCATCACTTTCGTGTTGATTGAGCCAGTCATGGCTGGAGGACTTTATGAAAACCCATCGCGTTTTTGTCACCCTCGCTGTCACTTTATTTCTCAATGGGTGCGGTTACACCGATCCCGTTGATGAAATACCGGAAACACACAATGAGCGCGGCCAGGGCAACGCGGCCTGCGGTGCGGACCGTTACCAAGGCTTTGTCGGTGAGAAGCTTGCTGCCGTTAGTTTTCCGGGCAACCTCAAGATGCGTCTTCTAGAACCGGGAAGCCGCATGGCGCCAGGCTTTGATAAGACACGCATGAATGTGATCGTCAATGATGCCGGTCTGATCACGACGATCCGCTGCGGGTGACGGGCTGGCATCTGGACATCGCTGGCGTTCCTGCCCATAGCCGCACATGTTCTCGGAGTTTTCGATGATCAGTTTTCTCAAACGCTTTTTCACCTGGTGGCACCAATCCACGTTGGGCACAGGTCTCACGCTTTGGAAAAAGGGCGCGCAGCTTGTCGGCACCGATGAGCAAGGCAACCGCTATTTCGAGGAAAGCGGTGAGGGCACGTTTCCCGAGGGCGGACGCCGACGCTGGGTGGTTTATCACGGCCATGCCGAGGGCAGCCGCATTCCGCCGGAATGGCATGGATGGTTGCACCGCACCTGGGATGAACCGCCAACAGAGCAGCCCCCCGTCGTGCAAAAGTTCGAGATCCCGTTCTTGCCCAATATGACAGGCACACCTCTGGCGTATCGTCCTGAAGGGTCCATCTCAGTGGCCCATGCCCCCCATGAACAAAAGAAAGAGTACGAAGCCTGGTCACCGGACGCGGTTTGATGTGCTAAGGATTCGCTTGGGTCCGATGAGGAGAGCGCGATGCTTGCGCAAGTTCTGGCTTTATCATTAGCGCTTCAGCTTGAGCCTTCCGATGAACGTCTCGGATGGACGGTGGAGCCCTCTCCGCCAGCCAAGGACGCCGAGCTGACGGAGCTTGACCGGCTCTCTCAATCCTCCTCGGGCAATGGTTTCTTCGCAGGCCTTTATGGCGGCGCCAGTGAGGATCCTCGTGTTCCGGTCGCGGTGACCTTGCGTGCGCTGAACAAAACCACGGCGCAATTCGCTGATCTCGATGTGCCGATTGGCGAGGCGATGTCCTTTGGCACGCTGACCCTTTTGCCGCGCACCTGCCATACACGGCCACCTGAAGAATTCCCGGAAACCACTGTTTTTCTTGAGGTCTATGCCGGCGAAGACGATATTGCAGGGCAGCGGGTGCGCAACGCCAATCTGGTCCAGCAAGACCCCGAGCTGGCCCGTGTCAGCCTCAAAGACAGCATCGATACGGAAATGTTCGGCCAGCCGCTCTTCAAAGGCTGGATGTTCGCATCGAGCCCCTCGATCAATGCGCTAGAGCATCCAACCTACGATGTTTGGGTGATCAACTGCACGATGGTCGATCCTGAGATCTGATCACCCAAAGTTTGCCAATGGCCTTGGGTTGAAAGCGCATCGTTGAGCAGGCCTTTGTAGCTTTCCGCTGGCATCTCAACAGCTCCAAACCGGGCGAGGTGCGGGGTGATAAACTGTGTATCCAAAAGCCGATAGCCGCCAAACTTGAGGCGAGCAACGAGGTGGCAAAGCGCTACTTTCGATGCATCGGTGGCGAGGCTGAACATGCTTTCGCCAAAAAAGGCCCCGCCGATGGAGACACCGTAAAGGCCGCCCACCAGTTCTCCGTCACGATAAGCTTCAACGGAATGGGCCGCGCCCTGGCGATGCAGCTCCACATAAGCATCCAGGATATCATCATTGATCCAGGTCTCATCGCGGCCCGCTTCGGGGCTGGCGCACAGCTCCATCACCTGACGAAACGCCGTGTTCGTGCGCACGGAAAAGAGATCCTGGCGCACAGTTTTCTTAAGGGATCTTGGGATATGAAATTTTTCCAGCGGGAAAATTCCCCGCTGTTCAGGTTTCACCCACATGATATCAGGGCTGTCTC